>CALWTE010000001.1 GCA_944384375.1 uncultured Clostridia bacterium
TTATATAATCGTCATAAGGCTTATAATAATGATTATTTTCTTTTATTACCCATGGTTTAAGAGATTTTCCAGTTTTATCAGTTATTTGTTCGCCAGTTCCGTTTTCTCCCGTAAAATAACCCATAAATGTTTTACCTTCAATTTTGGCAAATTCAATTTCAAAATTATTTGATTCTGTAACAGTCATCATAAATTCATCTGGTCTTTCCACAACAACAATCGAATTAGTTATGGTTTCTACATTGTTAGAAAAAGACAATTTCAATGCACCATTTGATGCGTTTGTTGTTACATAACTTGAAAATACAATTTTATCTCCTCTTTTTGCATTAAAACTTCCACTAACTGTTTCTTTATTGGATATTTCTTGACTATATGCAAGTGAACCGTTAACTGTAACTGATAACATCGCCGAACAATCATCTGTATAAATTTGAAAATCTGCACTAAATCCAACTGTTCCATCTTCACAATCATAAACATATGTATATGCGTGTGGTTGCTCGTATGCTAAATTTTCCATATTTAGAATTTTTGCATTATTTATAACATTTGAAAAAGGCGAATAGTCTGTTTTTATAAACTTTGCTTTTAATATTAATAATTTTTGATTTTCAGTTGATTTTTTAAAATTATATTGAGAATTTTGTGGTGTATCCCAGCCTGCAAAATAATAACCTGTTCTTTTTTGTGGTTCAATACATTCAATAATATCCCCTTCATTATATTTAACAACATATTCCCTTTCATCATCATTAGCGTAATATCCTCTATATCTAACAGTCATAGTATTATCTATGTTAATGTTATCATAAATGATTTTTTGAGTCTGAGCTTCCGTGAAATAACCATAAATATTTATATCCATTCCATCTTCTGGCAAAAAATCTATTTTAAATTTGCAATTTTCATCACAAATTTGCTCGCCTTGACCATTAGGCTTTGTATAAAAGCCGTGGAACAAATAGCCATCTGTATATGGCTTTTCTATTGTAAATATTTCGTCATATGTTACTCTTTTACTCTCATTACAATATCCAGAATTTGTTGGCATTGTTGAATAATATATGTCAAATGAAATCGGTTTAAATATGGCATAGAGTGTAACATCATCTGTATATTTTCCAGCATTAATACTTTTAATGGTAAAAAAATCTTCATTTGGACTTTCGCTCCAACCCTCAAAATTGTATCCATATTTACTAACTACAGATAGTGAAATATTATCTGCTACTTTACATATTCTATTTTCAGTTCTGCCATTGTAGACAAGTGTTAATTTATAAGTTTTATCAACCTTGTATTCGTAAACATTAACGACTGTTTTACCTTCACAAAAAGACTTGAAAGCTGGAGTATAATTATTAAACACATCATACACTGCAATGCCCTGACCATCTTTTTCCGTGTAATAACCACTAGTTTCATAAAAATTGGCGTTTTCAATACCAATTGCACAATAATATGTAGTAGATAAATCTACATTGATTGAACTTTTAAGGTCATTTCCATTTTGATAATAAAAGTTAATAGTTGTAGTGCTTGCCTGTGGAGTTTCTGTTTGATTATTTTTTTTATCATCAGAAAAACATCCACTTAAAAGCATGGCGCATGGCAAAATCAAAACAAAAGTCAATACGTATATTAAAAATTTTTTCTTCATATTTTTCTTCTCCGTATTATAATAGTTAACAATAACCATTAATAACAATTAAAGTGAATAATCAATTATATTATATGTATTATATAAAAAAATATTAAAAAAATCAACAAATTAAAATGAACTGCACCCCAAAAGTTACTTAGTTTCAATACACAAAAAAATAATTAAACAAATATTAAAGAAGTAGCTTTTAAGTACTCCTTGTTTTAAAATACGCAAAAATCAAATTAATAAATGAAAAAGAATGACTTAGCAATCTTGCAAGAAGTATAAAATTATTTAAAAATTTTAATAAAATTTTGGCTTATTTTGGGAAATTTTGTAGATTGTGAATATTTTGTTTCCTTTTGCAGATTATACCTGCGTTATAAGGAGGAAAAAATGTTTAAATCAGTCTTAAATTATTTTGCTTTAGGGTTATTGCTATTCGCATTTTTTAGTATAGTGGGGTCTTTGAGTTTTGCTAGCACAGCTTTTGCTAATGATATTAATGAAAATTTAAATGCGCAAAGTAATGTGCAGCAACAAATTATGGATAATTGCGGTACTGAGTGCCACTTTAATACTTTGAGCAGCAATATGTCCAAAAATATGGAAATAAATGAAAATATTTTGTCTATTCAATCTAGTGATGATGGGCAACAAGAAAGTATGGCGGAAAATTCATTGATAAAAGATATTGATGCTAATACTGAGAGCAAAGACGACAAAGACGCAATACCAGCAAATCCCAAACTTGAAACTAATTTAGAAAAATCTGCAGGTGAAGTTTTGCCTAAAACTAATTCAGCAAAGTTGGCTGAACCACAAATAAAAAATTTCAATTCACTTAGTCCTGTTATTACTGCAGGGAAGGTTACAATTTATGGCGAAGCAAGTATTGAAATATCACCAGATAAAGCAAAAGTTTCTGTTTGTATTGAAAGTATAGACGCAAATAAAAAAGAATCTAGAGCAAAAGCGCAAGAAAAGTTTAATACAGTCGTTTCGGCACTTACTCAAGCAGGAGTGAGCAAAGATAGTATCGTTTTGTCTAGTTTTTATACGCACGAAAGTTTAGATTGCAGAAATTTAGTTGGTTTTGTGTCTAATATTTATTTGAATTTTGAAGCAAACACAAATGATGTAAATAGTCTCGTTTCAAATTTGGTTGAAAATGACGGTGTTGAAATTACAGGTGTAACTTATTTTTTAAGTGATTATGATAAAATTTATAATGGGTTACTTAGTACAGCCGTGCAAAATGCAGTTGCAAAAGCTGAATTGTTAAATTCAAGTGAATTGCAAGTTACTAACATAGAAGAAGAATGTACGTACTGTCCAACTTTATGGCGCAACAGTGCAGAAGTTTTGGATAGCAATGGTTACACTGGAAAAATTGAAGTAACCGCCAAGGTTAAAGTTACTTTAACAGAAGCAACAAGTTTAAACTAAAAAATGCATGAGTACATCACGCATTAAATTCAATATAAACATAGGGCAGTGGATATGCTAAATATTAAAATGCCATACACATAAGCATTGAAAACAAATTACAGGATAGGCAAGATTAGTAAAATTAACAAAAATTGTGATAAAATTATTTCGCATTTTTTAATATAAAATTTTACTAAATTAGCCTATTTTTTGTTTTTAGATTTGCCGACTAAATAATCTATAGTTACCCCAAAGAAATCTGCTAGTTTCCAGCAATCAACGATATTAGGCCTATTGTTTCCCTTTTCCCAACGGCACAAATTTGCTTGCTTAATTCCAGTGCTCAATGCTAAAAAACTTTGTGATATACCAGAATCTTTGCGTAATTCTTTTATTCTATTGTTTTTAAAATCATATTTCATAATACATTTATTATACTTATTTTTTAATTAAAACTCAATTTAATTGACGACAAAATATTATAAATTTCGCAAAATTTCGCATTTTTTCACAAAAAACGCAAAAAATCAAGCAATTTTTATGAAAAAAGTTAAAAAAATTTGCATTTAGGTATTGACACAAGTTAAAAATTCTGCTAAAAATTGCGTGGTAAAAGGGATTAGGGAGGTGTTAAAATGACAGGTTCGTCATACAGATTGATTGTTGAGATTGCGGAAAGGTATGCTAAACTTGCAGAAAAGAAGGCGGCAGCGCGTACTGCACAAGTACAAGTTGCTACTATTCAAAAGCAACCAGAGCCAACACAAAGTTTTGGTGAATTTAGTGCCGAATACGGAATGTGGTTCAAATAAGCATTAGTGAAGGGAAAGGGAGAAAGAGTTGCGTGAATCGTGGCTCTTTTTTTATATAATTTTAAGATTATTCGTAGAATGTAATATAATAATTAATATTTAGTATGTTTTTTCAATTATTTTTTTGTTTGTTATTTAGATTTTGTGTGTTACTGGTTAAATTATTTATAGTTTTTTATTATTTAATTGCGTTTGGTGTGGTTTATTAGATGTGTATTTCATTTGAGATTATTGTTAAGTTTTAATAATGTTATTTTATCTTAATTTTAATTCTTATTATTTGCATTTTATTTAGTAAAAAATTTTAGTGTATTTTTTGAATAATTAATTTTCATTGTATAACAATTTAAAATGTTGAACTATTTTCAAATATAAAAGTTTGTATTAATGTGATTATTATGATATAATATTTAAAATTTTTTGTGGAGTATTTTATGGAATTTAAGGCGTTAGTTGATTTATTTAAGCAAATTGAGTCTAAGCACCCAAATTACTATGCGCGTTATTCAAAAGAAAAGTTTTGGCGGGAAGTAAATGAATTAGAGTCTATTTGGTCTAGTTTAGACGAATATGATAGAAATTATCAAATGTTAAGGCTGAATGCAAAACTAGGCGATATGCACACTTTTCCTAGAATAACAGTGGCAGAACCCGAAGTTTATCCTTATAAAATCAAGCGAATTGAAGGTAATTACTATATTACAAATCTTAACACTCGTGGCTTTGATAAAAGTTTGCTTTTTGCCAAATTAGTGGCGATAAATGGTGTTGATATTGCTGATATTGAAAAGAAGTTTTTGTATATAATTGCAGCCGAAGTAGAGGAAGGGAAGTTTGGTAGGCTGTGTTCTTATTTAGGCTACCCTGATATGTTAAAAATAATAAAAGTTATTAATGAAAATGCAATTTCAATAACTTTGGAGCAAAACGGACATAGTATTGAAAAAATGATAGAGCCTTTGATTTGGGACGAAAACGATAGTTTGATAAAAGAAAGCAATACTGCTTACGAATTTAACGAATTTGAAAATTATTTGGAATTTAGAATATGCACTTTTAATAACCTAAAACCTAGCAAAATGGATAAAAATATAGCAAAATTTAATAAAAAAGTTGTAGAAAAATTAAAATCAAGTAGGCCATTGATTGTTGATTTGCGAGATAATACGGGCGGTACACCATATGATTTTGTATTTGGACAAATAACACAAGCAGTACAAGATTTAGGTGTAACGGGCTTTTGTTTGATTAATAACAATTCGCAATCTTCGTCTATTTTGATGGCTTCTGATTTAAAAGCAAAAGGTTTTATTCTAGTGGGCGAAGACGGGGGACAGCCTGCTCAATTTTACGCAATGAATAAACCGCAGCAGACAACAGATTACGGAATAAATTATTTTGTATCGCGTGAGTGGTGCAAGGCGGTAAATCATACAACGCACTATAACTTAGCCGAACCTTTGCGAGTTGATGTAAAAATCCCGCAAAATATTGATGATTACAAAAACAATATTGATAAAGTAAAAGACTATTGTATTAAGCAAATTAATTCTTAAAGAAATAGATTCTCAATTTTATCTAAATTTTTGTTTGATTAACAAAATATTGCTAGAATAAAAAAATAACAACAATAAAATTTGTTTTTAAAAATTCTCTATGTTGCTATTTTATTTTTTAATTTATTAATTATTAAAATGAGTTATATTTTTTACTTTTTAAAATACTAAAAATATTACTTAATATTAATGAAAGTTTATTGCAAAGTTCATTTTATTTGTCCATTTGCATAGGTAGGATAGTAATCCAACTCGTATTCAATGCATTTATCACGTGAAATTGTGTTTAGTTCGTTTAATATAGGTTCCATATTCTCAAAACTTTGTAAATATATCTTTGCTAAGTTGCTATTAGCAAACCAGGCTATATTAATTTCGGAAAATTCTTCCATATTACCGTTAATTTCTCGTTTTGTTGGATTAGCAAAATATGAAAAATTATATCTTTCTGTTAATTCTTTCAAAAGTTCATTAATTTCTATGCTTGTATAATCTTTTTTTATTAATGCAAAAGGAGTGTGACAGGGGTTGCGGAATTCACCATAATAATTGCGATATAATATATTTTGATTGTGTTTATCAATACCCGAACGTGTCCAAAAATCGCACATTATTGGTAACTTTGCGGCAAATTCATGGTCTTGATTACGGTTTACAGCGACGCTTATTTTATCGCAAAAGCCTTCGGGAGTTTTTAAACGCACGTGTGAAATAGAAGCATCAAATTTGTTACTAACGTAACTTTCTATCGTTTGCCCCTTTCTTTTAGGCCCTTTATATAAAAAATACAGCATGGTGCGATAATACTCATTATCTATGGTCTTATAATCAAAATCATCCAAAGCATAACGCCGACGGCTAGGTGAAGTTTTGTTAATTGAATTATTGTACATAACATTGATGGCTTCAATCTCTTGAGTGGATAGAGGTATGCATTCTAATTCTTTTGATTGAAAATAATCTAATAAGAGTTGTTCGCTTTGGGAAAAGGTATTTTTAAGTTTTGCGAAGTACAAATCTTTTGAAATGTGTTTAGAATGTGCAATGCTTTGTCCATCGGCTTGAATCAAAGTTATTTTTTCAAAGTCTGGGAAAACTTGCATTATGCTGGAATAAATGGATTTTTTAAATTCATCAAATTTTAAGTTTTGAAAATCTTCATATAAGTTGGAAAAATTAAAATTCAATTCCAAAAATTCTAGTTTTTCACCATTAATTTCTCTAATCACGGGAATATACTTCCCCAAAATATTGTGTTTTTCTTCAAATATGTTTAAAGCTTCTTGCAATTCACTGCCGCTATAAGCATTTTTTTCAATCAAGGCGAATGATACATCATGCACATCGCGAGATTCGCCATAGTGGTTTAACTTAAAGATATTATAGTAGTTTTCTTTTTTACGAAGTTTATAAGCCACATCGGTTGAGTAACCTAGTATTTCTAATAAGTTAGATAAATGCTCTGGACTGGCATAAATCATACAACCATAGTAAGGTGATTTAACAAAATCAGGCAAATCTATTGGATGTGAAGTTTTTTTATAAGGTATAGTTGAGTTATTCAGTGCATAATATTCGGGCAGAAATGCAGTTCTAGTATTGCGGGGCCCATTATAATATAAGAGTGGCTTTAATTCAGTATATTCCTTAATCAAATCAGTATCAATATAATCATTTACTATATCTTCAAATTGAGACCTAAAATAATTAGTAATACGCTTTTGTTTAATTTGTTTCATTTCCCTTCCCCTAATGTTCTTTATTTAATTATAACATATTTTTAAGTTGTTTTCAATATGCAAATCTAATTTTTAGTTATATTACACTTCACAACAAAATTAGACTTTCATTTGTTTTTCTATGCAAAAGTGAATAAAATGGCTTAAATTAGAATAAAAAATATTTTTTTATTAAATTTACCGAATCAACAAAAGTGTCCAACTTTTTTGGTTATTGTTAAAATAGATAGAGTTTTTTTGCTAAATTTTAAATTTATTATAGTGGAGTGGCTTGTGGGTGGGTTAGAGTTTAATGAGACAATATTTAAAAATTTATATTGTTAGATTTTTTGCAAGATATAGAAAAAACATACAAAACAATTGATTTTTAATCAAAAAGAATATAAAATTTAACATATATAAAATTTCATTTAGTTTAAATCTTTTTATTATTCTATTTAATTTCACAAAGGAGAAGGTATGTTTAATGATGCACCTATTTATATAGTTCCTTATCTCTTTTCATATCAACATATATTATTGCTGTTGATTTCAGTGGCTTATATAATTTGTCTATGTTTGATTTTAAGGAAACGCACTTATAAGACACAAAGAATTGTTTTTATAACAATTATGAGTATATGTTGTGTAATCTTTTTTTGCCGAATGTTTTTTGGTTTTGAACATGCGCGTATTTGGAACGAAGGGAGCAAAACCACACTACTTCCTTTGGAATTGTGCAATTTTAATATTATTATTACCCTTATAGGTGTAATTATTAATAAAAAGTTTTTGAATAACTATCTTTATTTTGTATCTGTGTTCGGCGCTATAGTTAGTTTAACTATATTCCCGCAGGTGCATATGAATTTGAATTTATTTACTGAATATATGTTTTTTGATTACTATATAATTCATACTAATGTAGTTGCCGTACCTATTGCAATGATTGCTTGCAAGTGGTTTAAACCCGAATTTAAATATACTTATATTTCTTTGTTAATGCTAATTGTTATTTATACTGCTTTATTTGGAATAACTACATTTTTAAGGCAATTTGAGCCGTTTGAAAATGCAAACTATATGTACATATATGACCCGGGAACTTTGCCTATTTTAAGCCAGTTATATAGTTTAATTCCTATCCCATATGTTTATGCGTTGCCATTAATTATATTGATTTATCCATTATTTGTTCTAATGTGGATACCATTTGGCTTGCATACAAGATATAATAAAAAAATACAATTTAAAAATCTAAATTAAACTAAGGAGAAAATTATGGATATATTCTTATTTTCATCATGGCAACAACTTGTCTTATGCGCTACTGTTTTTGTGTTTTTTGCAACGCTAATATTTATTATGCATATGTGCAGTTTAAGAACTCGCAGAATTGCTGTTTATACGGGGGCGGTAATTTTATTTGTTGTGGAAATCATTCGGTACTTTGTGCGTGCAAATTTAGCAGGTGGCTGGAGCCTAGATTTATTGAGATTTAATCTTTGTAATATTTTAGCAATTATGATGCCTGTGTGCATTTTGGGATTTTATAATAAGAATTTATTAGGCACGTGCAGTCTGCTAGGATTTATTGCAGGGACTGCCATAGTTTTGTATCCTTATACGGTTTTGAGTAATGATGGTTCTGTTTCGTATCTTTCTGCGCAAAGTATTTTCTCGCATGGGTTAATGGCTTTCTTAGGGTATATGTTAATTGCATCAAAAATGTATGTACCGAATTTAAAGAAAGATTTTTTGCCTATATTTAGTATTTTTTTGGTTATGTGTTTTTTTATGAAATTAATGTGCTATGTGTTTGATGCAAACTTCTTCGGGCTAACTCAGATGAAAATATTTAATTTCGCAAATTTGCCATTTGAAATTTATTTTCCATTTATTTATATACCTGTTGCTTTACTTGCGTTATCATTGTTATTGTGGATAGGTGAGAAGTTATCGGCAAGAATAAAAAAAGTAATATAAATTGCTTAAATTTAAAAAACAAACCGTGATATATAAAAAATTAGCTTCAAAAAGTTAATTTTTTTATATTTATAAATAAAAATTTAATTTTTATAAATGCTATTTATTGACATAACAATAAAATTTGTGCAATAATTAATTATTCAAAACTTGAGAGTTGGGAGTACATATGATTTATCTCTTTCAAATAGGGACAGTTGTTTTAACTGTGGGTTTATTTTTACTTTTGCATTTTTTAACAAGAGGCAAAAGTGAAGAAGTTCGTAATAGAGTATTTAAAATTTTAGGTTTGGTTTATTTCATTGTATTCCTAGCCAGAATTTTTGCTGCTGATGTGTTTGCGAATATGGTACATTTTAATATGCCAGAGTATGGTAGTACGGTACAAATGGTATTTACTAGTTTATTAACGTGGACACTTAGTTTTGCCGCTATTATGCTAATTTGTGTGCCTTTGGTTAAATCTGACAATATGCGCAATATGCTGATTGTTGTTGGTTTGCCATTCCTAATAATTAATTTAATTTTCTTTGGGACAAATATCCACACATTTATCGGCGAAGCATCAATTCTTAACTGGCGTACATTCCAGTTTGCAGTGGAATTGGCAATAGGGCTGACAATGTGCCTTTACTTGATTTTTACATTGAAACATAAGTTGGGCTTTAAAGAAAACAAAAAAGAATTTTTCAAGAAATTATTTTCAACTCTGCCATGGGTGTTGCTGGTGTCAATTCCGTTGACATTACCTCAACAATTATTCGGTGTAACAAATATAAGTATGGAATTCCTAACCGTACAGCAACACGTGTGGGTGCTATTAGTTATTTTAATAGGGTGCGGAGTGCATTTTGCTCTGCGTGATAAACCAAAAGAAGTACGATATACTGCACTGGTATTTATATCAATTAGTATGTTTATCAACTATTTTGGTAAGTATGATATGAATGATATAGGTGTAGGTAATTTACCGCTACACATATGTAACTTAGCGACAGCCCTTATCCCACTTGCCTTGCTTTCCAAAAATATGTTTTTATTCAGTTTTACATATTTTATTAACGTTGCGGGTGCATTAATTGCTATATTACTGCCAGAGCAAAATAATGGTTTACTATCTTATAGTTCACTTGTGTATATGCATGAGCATACTTTTGCGTTTTTACTGCCGATATTGATTGTTTCTTTAGGTATAATGCCTCGCACTCAAAAGAGTAATTTGAAATTCGCAGTAGCAAGTTTTAGTGCATACTTTGTATTTGCACTGGTTTGTAACACGTGGTTTATAAACTATGACCCTGGTGTTGATTATTTCTACTTAAATTCAAACTTTATTGCAAATAAACTTACGTTCCTCTTGCCTATACGAGAAATAATTGTAACCTTTGATATAGGAGATTTGACATTTACATTATATCCTTTATACTGGTTGCTAATTTATTTAGGCTTCTTAGCATTACTATTTATCGCTTACTTTATTTATAGAGAATTATATAGAGTATCCGACATTAATGCTGCAATACGTGCAGAAAGAATCGCTGATACGAATGAATATTTAGCATTTATTAAAAAATTAAATGGAGATATAAATATGCCTGCAAATAAAG
This sequence comes from uncultured Clostridia bacterium, assembly GCA_944384375.1. Lineage (GTDB taxonomy): Bacteria > Bacillota > Clostridia > Christensenellales > UBA1242 > UBA7867. Next base: position 10,759 of record CALWTE010000001.1, read on the forward strand.
AAAAAGGTGTAATGATTAAATTTACGCATTTTAGTAAACAATATTCTGGCGCTAATAGAAAATCTGTAGATGATTTTAATTTGGAAGTAAAAGAAGGCGAGGTTTTCGGCTTTTTGGGTTCTAATGGCGCGGGCAAGAGTACGACTATTAAAAGCCTAGTAGGAATATTACCTTTTGAAGAAGGCACAATAGAAATTGAAGGATATGACGTCAAAAAGCAACCTTTGGCAGCAAAAAGGCTTTTGGGATATGTCCCAGACAATCATGCAGTTTATGAAAGGTTGACTGGTAGGCAGTATATTAATTATGTAGCGGACTTGTATGGAATATCAAAAGAAGACAGAGAAAAAATCGCAGAAGACTTGCTAGAAAAATTTGATTTAAAAGGCGCTGTAGATGACCCTATAAAATCTTATTCTCATGGTATGAAGCAAAAAATCACAATTATTGCTTCATTAATTCATAGCCCTAGGTTGTGGGTGCTTGACGAACCTTTGACAGGTCTAGACCCACAAAGTTCACAACAAGTAAAAGACTATATGAGAGAACATGCAGAACGTGGCAATACGGTATTTTTCTCAAGCCATGTAATAGAAGTTGTGGAAAAGATTTGTGACCGTGTAGCAATAATTAAGAAGGGTAAATTGCAAGGGGTATATGACTTAAAGCAATTACAAAAAGAAGGCAAGAGCCTAGTTGATTTGTTTATGGAAAAAGTAAAATAGGTGCGATATGAAAAAAACTTTGAAAAATAATACCGTACAAATAGAACAAACTAATACTACGGGTGTTACTAAATTACAAAGAATTTGGTATCTATTTAGATTGCAAATGTCTGAAAAATTTAAAAACACCACATCTATTCGCGGAATTTTGTATGGTACTGTGTTTAAAATAATAGCGATAGCAATAGTTGCTTTTGTTATTTACTTTTTATTGAGATATTTTAATGGACAAGGTTCTCTAAATCTTGATGAAGATGTTTTATCGGTTTTTATTTGTTTGTTCTTTGTCGTGAGTTTGATTAGTGCGTTAGCGACTATTAATAACTTTATGTACAAGGCGTCGGATAACGAATTTTTGTTTTCCATGCCCGTAGCAAATGACGAGGTTTACTTATCAAAGTTCCTAATAGTTTGCTTGCAAGAGGTTAAGAGTAGCTTTACTTTATTATTACCTTTCTTCATCGGTTTTGGCTTGGCGATTGCTAAACCTGCTATGTTTACGTCTTGTATGAGTCTAGATGCGGGTTTTATAATATTTGCAATTTTGTTGATTTTATTTATGCCATTATTAACCGTCGGTATTGCTATGCTTCTTTCGGTTGCTCTAAGATTTATTATAGATTTAATTAAGAAAAACTGGATAACTACAATTATTTATTATATTGTTTTGCTAGTTGCTGTTATTTTGTTGTTTTATTTCTTAATGAATGCTATAATAGGTAGTGTGAATTTCCTAAATAACTTCTTTGCACTTATGGGTACAATTAAGACGTTTTTAGCGAATTTTAATGATAGTACTTGGTTGTTTGGATTTATAGCAGGGATTTTAGGCGGGGAATATCTCAACTTTTTGTATTTATTTTTGGCTTCTGCTGTAATTTTTGTTGCATCTTATTTTGCAATAAAACCATTTTACTTTAAAATGGTGCTTTCTCCAAAACAAGCAGGACATTCTAAACTGAAAGTTAAACAAGCTTATGACCAATCAAAACCTTTTGCCAGCATGATTAAAAAAGAAGCAATTTTGCTATTCCAAGGCTCTGAATTTTTTAAATCATTCTCCATGGCTGTAATTGCACCTTTTGCAATTTTGTTTACAAATACTTTGCTTACATCTCTAGAAGTTTCTAATACTGGTAAATCTTTAATAATTGGTGCAAATTTTATGATGATGGCAATATTAATGTTGATTGGTTGTATTTATGTTGCGAAATCTATTTCTAGTGAAGGCAAAAATCTCTATATTCAAAAAATTAACCCGCAAGGTTTTGAGAGATTTGCTATGCTAAAAATGTTTGTAAACTTCTTGGTTATTGCTGTTTCTTTGCTTGTATGCGTAATTATTGCGGGATTGATGAATCACTTTGATTTTGGTGTTTGTGCAGTGATGTACTTATCTATACTAATTTTATCAATGGGGCACATTATCCTATCATTTAGATATGAAATGGCAAAACCACTTTTAGACTGGCACGATGAGGCAGAAGTCAAAAATAACAAAAACATTACTAAAAGCACAGTTGTAGGTTTGGTGGTAGGTTTGATTTTTGGAGTTTTTGCTTTAAAATTCTTTTACCTTGCGCCAATCTGGCGAGCGTGCTTATGGTTAATGATTCTCGCGTGCGTATATTTTGTATTCAATTTGCGCACACTAATTACAAGATTTAATTATTATAAGAAAAGGATTGAGGGATAAAAATGAATAGTAAAATGTCTGCTTTAGTATTCGTAATTCCTGTTGCCTTGGTTATCATAATAGGTGTAATTGCTGCTGCCGTATTGTTGCGTGATTCATCTATTCCTGTAACTTCGGTAAAAATAACAAACACCGAATTTGATAATCAAAATAGGTCTTGCGATTTTGATGTAGAAAATGTCCAAAGTATTCAATTAACTTGGGAAGTTTTACCAGAAGATGCTACTGACAAAACTGTTACTTTTACAAGCACAAATGAGAAAATCTCTGTTTCAAACACTGGTCTTGTAGAGTTTACAGAACCTTTTAATAGTGCATCAATTCAAATTAAAACAAATGACGGTGATTATACTGATACAATACATATAAATACAACATCTAGCTTATCTCAAGAAATTGCTTACGATTTCGCAACTGGTACAGTAGCAGAAAGTACTAATGGTGCGTACTTAATTAATAAAGGACAATTAATTTTATTTATTGGTACTACTTACCATTTTGATGAAGGTTTAACACTTGCAAGTGAGAGCGAAAATGTAACTATTGACGGAAGTGTTCTTGAGTTTAATAACACTGGAGAGGTTGCTCTCAGTATAGCAAGTGGTGGAGTGACAAAATATTTAAACTTTACAGTTGCTAATCGTATAAATAGTTTAGAATTGCCTGTTGAATTGGTAAATAGAGAAAGTGATACTCTAAATATAGGTTATGGCAATCCTTACACATTTAGTTATGCAGTTTTACCTAATGGAACAGTAGGTGACCGTGAGGTTGAAGTTAAATTCCAAATATTAAGAGGTCAAATGTTTATAGATTTGACTAGCGAAGAAGAATCTACATATATTGAACAATGTGTCGAGGGTAATATAATTGAATTTACGCCTGTTGCAGAAAATCATACTTTTAAAATGATTATTACTGCTATTTATAACCCTAACGCAAGTTTAGAATATAACTTCGTAGTACATCAAGGGTATAATGCTCAAAGTCATGAACAATTTGTACTTTACTTTAACGACGGGGAGGAGCAACAACAAGACAAAATCTTTATTGTAAACAATATTACAGCAGAAGCCCTTGATGATTTAAAAAGTGGCGAAAATTTAATACGTGATCCAGGTAAGGCTATTTACTATCGTACAAGTGGTGTAACCGTTGAAGGAAATGGCTTTATAATAGACGCTAGCCAAGTTCCTTTAATGGCTCAAATATATACTGAACAAGGAGAAGTGGATTTTGTTCACAATAATACATCTCTCTTTGGTTTAGGTGATTTGAGTATTACAAAGGATAGTTCAAGTGACCAATCTAAGAGATATATAAAAGATAATTTGGAAGAAAGTTTTAAAAACGACACTGTAAGTGAAGAGCAAAAACAAGAGCAGAGTGCGTATGTGTTAGGCTTATACGAGAGCGCGCCTGAATATGTATTCAACAACCTAACCATTAGAGGTAATGTAGGTAAAGGCTTTACAAAGACAAATGGTGATGGTGAATTGGAATACTATGGTTTTGCTGGCTTAAATGGTATGACTATTGATGGTATCAAAATTGAATTTAATAACTTCACGGAAACAAACTTCTTAGTAGGTTTCAAAATATACTATGGTTCTTATGGTCTAACAATGAAAGATTCTTACTTTGGTAATAATGCTGGTTACGACTGCTATATTCGTAGGACAGCCAATGTTCTAATTGAAGACACTGAATTCGGTCCTTGTGGACATAACGCAGTATATGTAAAGGCTGACGACAGTGATTGTTTGATTGACGGTGTTACAAAAATTGAATCATTTAATACAGGCAGTACAAACAATACTTTCTTTAATGATAATAAGCACCACGCTGGTAATTATATACAATTAGCAGGCGATGTTGTGTTTGATAACTGGACTGATGGTAAAGACCCATTTATGCAATATTCTGGTGCAGCAGAAGCGATGATACCTAATGCAGCAAAGAAAATGATTGTAAACTTACTTAATTTACAAGATTCAGGTTTAA
>CALWTE010000002.1 GCA_944384375.1 uncultured Clostridia bacterium
AAATTTTAATCATCTTTGCCGTTTCTGTTTTTTTATCTTCAACTAAGTATTATTTAGACAACAATTATTTTTGATAATTCATACTTTTTTCTTGTGCCTCATCCCGTTTATCTTCTTGCGAGGTATCCTGCTCATCTTTTGTAATATCTACAAACTTTACCTGCCTATCTTTTTTTGCGTGTTCAACAATACGCAAATATTCCTCAGATGCATCTATATACTGCTCTTGTTTTTCAGTCGCGCTCTCAATCTCGCCAAAATCTAAACCTGCTCTTTTAAGCTTTTTCTCTATGGAAGTTATTTCCAACTCTAAACCCACTATTTCTGCCTCGCTCATTCTATCACCATAAAGCAGTAGCTCCTCACCTAAGTCCTGATATTTTTTAATTAAAGGTAAAGTTCTGTCCAAATCTGCCTTTGCACTGTCATAAGCACGCAACAAGCCCTTTATAATTTCAGGGTCTGTGGGTTTGAAATTAGCTTCTAGTGAATATTTATATTCTGCCATTAAAAACTCCTTTTAAATTAGAAAAAATACATAAACTATTATATTTAATATATAATATTTATTTATATTTAGTATATAATATTTATTACATTTTGTCAATGAAATTAATAGTCAAACATCAAGGGTATATCTCGTGTTTTTCTTATAAAAAATAGTAGTTATAAATATTTACATTATCTTTTTTGAGGGTTTTAAAAATTACTAATCTTAGTTTTTATTTTTTAACCAAAAAAGAACTTTATCTTATTTAATAAAGTTCTTTTTATTCTACTAGTTTTTATAATTAAAACTTTTAATAAATTTGTATTAATGTAACAAAAAGTTTATAAATCACAAATTTTTTATGTATTTAACATAAACTATACTAATTAAATTTATATCTTAAAAACAATATAGAAACTAAGGTTAAACTTTTTTTACTAGAAGAATAAAATAAAGGAACTCTACACACAAAGTAAAGTTCCTTTTTATATTAGTTTCAAAAACAATAAAATAAAACCTGCTTTTTCTTATTTAAATTATAAGATTAATAATTTAAAAAATAGTCGGCAATAAAGTTTGCTATTACTTTCGCAATATTGCTGTAAGTTTCATTTATGCCTTCGGCGCTTGAAACAACCACTCCACCTAGCAAGTCCCCACCTGATACAATTGGTTGAATAAAGCAGTCATTTTCTAATTTTACGTCTTGAGTGAGTTGAAAGCCTGCTTGCTGTGTGACTGCTTCCCTTTTGTTTAAGATGTCTTGAAGTTCGGGGGTAACATCGCCTGTGGGTAAATCTTTTTTGCCGTTTTTGCAAACAACTTTTTCGGTATCAACTACAAAAATATCGCAATTTCTGCCCATAAGTGCGACTTTTACTATTGAATCGGCAAGCCCTGCTATTTCTCTAATCAAGTGAAATTTACGCATCACGACTTGTTTATCTGAGCAAGCACTAAACTCCATTAAATCTCCGTAATTTATATGCAAAGCTTTCCTTACTTCCCTAGGAATTACTACCCTACCTAAAATATCTACGTGCCTTAACATACCTTTTTTGTCATCAGACGGCATTTATATACTCCTAATATCAATTTGTTATTAGTATTTATAATTTGTTATTTTTTATACATAAAAAGCGAAATTTGTAGAAATAAATCAAAGAAAAACATACATTTTAATCTAATAAATGGTACTAAACACAAAATAAATAGAATTATGAATGTTTTTGTAGCAATATGTTATTTTTAGTAGAATTAACTAATATAATATATTAAAATGTTTAATAAAAATTTTATTTGTAACTTTGAAAATTAAAATTTACCGTACAGTAAAAGAAAAAAGCATAATTATTTATGCTTTTTGTCTTTTATATAAATGAAATTCTTAAAAATCATTTATTTTGTAAATATTCAATATAGGAATTTTTTTAATTTAAGCGATTAACTCAATTAAGCGCGGAAGGACTTTTTTCCTTGCAACTTCGGCATCGTGTGAGAATTTGATAAAGTTTTCTTCTTCGTAAATAGGTTTTTTTGCAATTTCTAGCAAGTCAATCTTCATTTCTTGCATAAGCAGAATTGAGAAATTTTGAGAGATAAACTCAGCAATATTGTCTTGATTTAGATTATTTTTCTCCACGATACTTTCTACCTTGCCACTATCTAACACGTAATCAAACACTGGCTCGTAAAATAGTCTAAGGCGCTCCATTGATAGTTTACTACCATTACTGCAAGCAATTATACCCCACTGATGTGCACGTACTAATTCTCTAGGCATAATACCCTCTATTCCCCTTTTATATAGGTAACAAAGGAAATCTTGAGCGGGAACAATACTGCCTGCTGCCATTTCTATAATGTCAACGATTTTTTGAATATATTTTTCTATAAAGACTTTATGAGGTAAAGTGCCTTCTTGCATATTCAAATTTGTAAATTCGTCTCTAATCGCATTAAAGAAAATAACTTGTGTATCGTAATCAACTTTAGAAATATCTAAAGCCCTAAAATCTTCTGGATTAAAAGCCTTTTGTTTTGCCATCTTACCCACCTTTTGATTTCAGCTAAGCAATATAACTGAATCTATTATTAAATATGTTAATTAAATAAACCTATATTATATTACATAAATTTTTAGAAAAAGTCAAACACATAGCCTTGATAGTAGTAATTATTAATTTAAATTTTATTAACTACATTTATTTCTTGTATTATTCATTTTAAATAGCAATATCACGTTATTATGTAGTTGACCTAATAACAAATTGCATAGTTTGTGTAGTTGTAAATACTTGTGAAGTATTAACTAAGTAATTATAATCTATACTTGAACTATCTAGTACTGCCTCTTGCCATAATTCGTCTGTCCATCTACAACTATATGCTATACCCACAGACTTTGTAATTGTAACCGTGTAACTTGTGTTAGTTAACAATGCCGATGAATCACGAATTTTAAAGATAAAGTTAGTGATTTCTCCACTTGTTTCGTCTTCTGTTAATTCATATTGTAAATAGTTGTTTTGACCTTGTGGTACTGTAATTTCTATCTCATAATCATTGTCAACCTGAGTGTTTGTTAAACCATAATTCCCTGTAATGTTTGTTTTTAACAAATCATTTAGAGAAAATTCAATTTGTGTGGTATCTGCATCAAGTACGTAATATCCATCTACTGGTTTAATATTATCGTCCACTGGAGTAGATTCTGTCCATGCAGCACTCGGCCAGTCAAAATTAAGCATAACCATAGCAGGCTTCACTTCATCAATCGTAGAAGTTACCCCATCTACAGACGGACGGAAGAACATAAAGATTTCGTGATTCTCTGGTAATTCTTTAATAAATTGTATTGTTTGATAAGTATTATAAGAAGGTTGCTCTATTATAACAGTAATAGTTTGTATATAGAAATTGTCCAAATCTGTAGAATTGTCTGCTCTATTAGTCTGTAACAGTAAATTATTCTTTATGAAATCCCAGTAAACCGAATAGAGCGAATCACTTTCATTTAGGCTATATGCATTACTGAAAATTTGTTTTACAGTCAAGTTTTCTCCATTAACCAAATATTCGGTAGAAGTATCAAAAATATAAAATTCTACTGTTTTTTGAACATTACTAGGCACAAAACCAGCAAATTCATCAGTTGTACCATAAGATGCGTCAGGTACAACTATTATGTTACCGTCGCTATCTGTCCAATTTACTCTAACATAGTTTGTACCATTATATGTAATGAAGTCATCAGACAATTCAGTTGTAAATCTCCATGTTTTTAGTTCAGCATAATCTCTATCGTCAGTTATAGTAGTTCCATCAGTATCTATTTCAATGGAAGCAACTGGTATGTCGGTAGCTGCTAAGTAAATAGTTTCCTTACGGCTTTTACCTGAAGCGTCAAAATTATAATTTATATTTACCGCACCAATAGTAACAGCCTCTGGAGCACGCAAGATAAAACTCATATAACGCACATATGTTGCACCCGAGCCGCTCTCTACAAATTCCACTCCAGTTGAGAATCCACTCCCACCATCAAGGTTAGGTTTTTCAAAGTAATTAGTTTCATTTTCGCTAAATTCAATGTCACCGTAAGTTAATGACCAGCGAGTGTATTCTGCATTAGTAGGTAGCGCTAATGCTGAATTTGGTTTAGCATAAAGAGTCAACTTATTCATACTCGTCGTACCCATAACTAAAGGATTTTGTGAATCTGTAACAACTTCTTGAAGTAAGTTTGCGTCTCTATAAATTGTGAAATCAGCCAATAGTTCTACAACATTTACAGTAAGTTCATTATAACTACGCTCAACAATATATTCACCTGGTAAAGCATTTTCAATATTACTTACCATTCTAAAACCTGTAGCACTACCGTCAGCAATAACTTGATTATTTACATCAATTGCCTGCCCAGATTCATTAGTACGCACGATATATGGAACGATACCAACCGAACCTGCACCTAGTGCCCTAATAGTGTTATAAGGTAAAACTGTACCATCTGCAAAAATTTGTCTAAATTCATTTACAGCAATTACCGCGCTACCTGTAACATTTATATTTGTACTAGTACCGCTCAAGAAAAATACGACTTTATTATAACTAACGTCTTCATCGCCTGTTGTAACGTAACTAATATTACTAATCGCGTACTGGTTCCTGTCAGGATTTGTGTCATACTTTGTAATTTCCATAGAAAGTTCGGTTATTACTTTGTCATTGTTGTTTTCGTCAACAAAAGTTAAAGTATCAGGAGTAGTTGAATATATATTTAATTCGCGTAAGATTGTTAAGGTATCGCTGTAGCCATCTATATTAATAGCCAAATATACTACTTCATCTGGAGCGAGTTCTCGTAAAGGGGTTATCTCATAATAGTATAAATTTTCTTGTCCTGGAACAAATCTTTGTTCAATTCGTAAAGCCGTACTTTCTTCTAGAATTATACTACCATCTTCTGTAACTCCCGCATTATAAACCGCTCTTATTCTATAATTAGAAAGCAGATTTGATAATGGGTTATCATTATTATCTGGATTATAAATAGTAGGACGCAAGAACAAATCTAAGTTAATTACACCGTCAACCCCCGTATTCACAGCAGAAATTTTTAGAGGGTCATTTGCAAATAATTGAGTAGAAATTGCTGGTGGTTCAATCTCATCATTGGGGTCTGTATCTGCGTAATCTTCATTTCTAATTACAATTTCAGACAACTGCAAAGGAAACAATCTTAAATCACATTCAGCAGTAAGAGTTTCATTTGAGTTTGTGTAATATTTATCCATGACCGCCGTAATATGTGCGTATTCATAAGGATTAACCATAGGTTCGTTTGATGTAAATGTAGGATTATATGTAACAGTTAAATAGCCAGTACTTGCATCTACTGTAGCCTTCCACGTAAAATCAACACCATATGTAACATTTTTTAGTAAATCTTGATTATAAGCACTGATAGCACGCTCTGGTGTAACTTTTACAGATAACTGAACTTTATCGTCATAAACAAAATTAGCCGTAGTTAAATCAAATGTCTCACCTGTATTTGGGTCTGTTGCTACAATATCAATAGATACTACAGGCACATCAACTCTAACTTCCAAAGGTGTCTCTACGCGGTATAATTCACTCATTGTTTCAGCATATATATAACATACTCCCCCTGCGTTATATCCATCTTCTGCTAAAATTGGAGTAATATCAAAATATTGCCCTAACATAACGCTTTCAGGAACTGAAATGATATTATTAATTATATTATTATTTGCATCGCGGACAGTCAATTTTATTTCTTCTGGAATAGCATTATCATCTACTATAATTTCGCCATTATCTCCATAAGAAAAATTAGCATCTGAACTCACAACCTTCATTCTTATTGTACCACTCTCACCATTGCCATTAATAACCAGTGCTTCTTCTGCGGTAAATTGCAGTCCTACTAAAGGTTCTGTCCCATCTTTAAAATAGCCCGCCCAATACATTATGACTAAGCAAAGGGAAATGAATAAAATTACCCCTACAAAGACATATCCTACAATAGTCATAGCATTTAAAAAACTTATGGTGCTTTTACTCATACCATAAACGCTGCCAGACTGTTTTGACGGTTCCTTATTATTCAAAAAGTCGTCCGTTTTTTTATTCATATTTCCCCCTATTTTTTCAAAAAACGTACTTTTTGTAAATTAGTATGTACATTTAATTAAATTATATAATTTTATGCTAAATTTGTCAAAACATTTTATCATTTGTCAAAACATTTTATTAAAAAACGGTAACTGTTATAATTTCTGATACATACCCTAGTTTACTGACGATTTTTAAGTAGTAAGTGCCACTTTTACAAAAATCAATTACAAAACTACCTATCGTCACATCTACATAGGATATTTCACCATTATTTAACTCTATTACATTACCGTCTTTATCTAAAAATTCTATATAACAATCTTGATTATTTACGACATCTCCATTTAGATTATATACTGTATAATAAATATCCACTCCAGCAATACCATTCACAGGAGTAACATAAAAATTTGTCCTATCAACTTTAATAGTCGCATTTTTAATAGCATTATAGAAATGAATAATCTTAGTTATATTACTGCCGTCAGTACTCTGTATAATTAGATAACCGCTCCCTACTTCGCCCGAAGATTTAACTAAAAAACCATTTTCAGTTGGTTCGCAATCAATATTATAGAAATCATAATTTATTTTATTTAAAGAATAATCACCTAAATCAACATTTACAAAAAATTGAGTTTTTCCTGTAAGGATATACTCACCTGCACTTGTTGTCTCAGTAACTTCAGTTTGACAAGTTGTATCAGTATATACTGTTGCATTAATTTCTTCTACTTGTTTATAGACATTTATCTTTATAGGATTACTATTTAGTATACTATTGTAGTTCATACCGATTTCAATGACACTTTCCATAAAATAATCAACACCGCTGTCTACACAATAAAAAGCCCTAAAATAAGTATTATTTGAGCCTACAATCACATCATTAAAACTAGTCCATTCAAACAGACGTTTACTACTGCCTGAAGTATTTGTACAGTCATTAGCAGTAGTAGATTCTGTTACATAACAACTGTCGTCAAAGTCTCTATTACTTGTAATTTTCAAAATATAAACTGGTGATTTATCGGTAGAACTAAAAAGATTGTAGTTTAGAATTCCATTTTCATCCAACTCACTTGCAACTGGTTCTAGCGAACTATCTAGAATTTCTATATTTAATTCTGTACGGGCTTCAACTACTTGTACAGTCTTAGTCGCCCAAATGGTTTGATAGCCAGAGTCAACATAATTATCAACAGCAGTTTTTGCAATAACTTTTATAGTAGCATAACCTAAACTCTTTGGTGTTATAATTCCATTTTCATCTATTGTTAAAATATTTTCATTTAAACTTTCATACTCTAGCCCCATATTGTAGCCTAAATTAGTATTTACTAATAACTCAGCAGTCTCCCCTAAAAGAATTTTATCTGTAGCATTAAAAGTAAGTGAAGTACAATAAACTGCTTTATCAACAATGACATCAATAATGTCAACTTTATCGCCTGCTGTTGCTTTTATACGAGTAGTACCACTCTTTAAAGCCTTGATAATGCCAGTATCGGCATCATAACTAATTATATTAGAATCATATTCTATTACGCAATGACTTAAATCAATATTAGAATAAAGCGGTGCAAGAGCGATTTCATTATTGCTATCTGTTGTGCCTAATTTCATATTAATTATTTCTGGGCACTCAAACTCCACCACATATTCTTCACTATTTTGCGAGTTATCATTCCCGCACCCGCAAAACAAAACCGCCATAAAAAGTAATGGCAAAGCAAAAACAAAGTATCTGTATTTAACCAAAATTTTATCCTCCTCAAAAATCCCTTCGGTCGTGTATATAAACAAAATTTTCACTATTGTCAATACTTTTTGGCAAAAAAATTTAAAAATTTTACAAAAAAGCAGGATTTTTTAGACTCCTGCTTAATATTATTTCTTTTTTAAACTAAATTTATTTATTATTTACCCCTTAATTTACGTAAGAAAGGCGGAATGTCGGAATCGTCAAAATCAACAGTCATACGACTAGTTTTTTCATTTGAAGGTATATTTGCATTAATTAATTCTTGCTCGTCTGCACCTAAACTCGTAGCAGAAGCACGACCACTTTCAATCTTGTTAGCTAAAAATTCTGCATATTTTTGTTGCGAAACTTCGGGAGATTCTTCTGCTTCATTTTCTTTATCTAATAGTGATGGGGCGCCTTGAAAACCTGTAGCAATAACAGTAATTTCTACTGCATCGTCTAGTGATTCGTCAATACTTGCACCAAAGATGATGTTACAATTAGGGTCAACAATTTCACGCATAAGGTCTGCCGCCTCGTGAACCTGGTCAATAGGCAAACTTGAGCCACCTTTTACGTTAAAGATAATACCAGTAGCACCTTCTATGGTAGTTTCAAGCAATGGACTAGAAACGGCTTGTGATAGAGCCTCAAAAATTCTTCTCTCACCCTTTGCTCTACCTATACCCATATGAGCTAATCCTCTATTTTTCATAGTAGTACGAATATCAGCAAAGTCTAGGTTAATAAGCGAGTTTTCTACAATAAGATTTGAAATACCTTGCACACCTTGACGCAATACGTCATCAGCATAGCGGAAAGTATCTACGATTGAAGTACCTTTTGGTACGAGTTTAAACAATTTTTCATTAGGTATAATTACTAATGAGTCAACAGTTTTACGCAATGCCTCCAAACCTTTTTCTGCATTTTCCATACGGCGACGGCCTTCAAAGTTAAAAGGTTTAGTTACAACGGCAATTGTTAAAATCTCTTTTTCACGAGTAAGAGTAGCAATCATAGGCGCAGCCCCTGTACCAGTACCACCGCCCATACCAGCGGTAATAAATACTAAATCAGCATCGCTAACTGCCTGATTTAACTCTTCATAGTTTTCTTCTGCCGCTTTCATTCCAACTTCAGGGTCAGCACCAGCCCCCCAACCGCGAGTTAATTTTGTACCGATTTGTATTCGGTAATCTGCCTTACTAATTTGCAAAGCCTGTTTATCAGTATTTACTGCTATAAACTCAACTCCGTTCACTCCTGCATCTATCATACGGTTTACTGCGTTATTTCCGCCCCCGCCTACACCGATAACTTTAATTTTTACTACTGGGTTTACTCCTTGTCCGTAGTTATTTGAATAGGTATCCATATTTTTTCCTCCAAACTATTTTTTAAAAATTTTTATAAATATTGAGTAATGCGCACTTGTTTGTTTTAACGCAAAATCAAGCAATCCTAACACCGCACTATTCTTTGGTTCATCCATCTGCGGTACTTGCGGCTCTAGAATTTTTACTTCTTTACCTAAATATTCTTTTAAAGTTTCAGTCACACCCTTAATATAAGAAATTCCGCCGCCCGTTAAATTTATACAAATATTTTCTGGCCTTTCATAAGCACAAGTTTCCAAACTCTTGGTAATCATTTTCGCAATCTGCCGTACTTTTCTCTGTACGATTTCAAATACGGCTAAGGCGTCAAACTGATATTTTTGCACCTTGTAATTTATAGTGATTTTTTCATTCTCGCTAGGCTGCCCTGTAAGAGTGGCATACTTCTTTAACTCGGTAGCAACACCGAATGGAATCTCTAAGAATTTAACCAAATCTGCTACAATATGTCCTCCACCTAAAGAGAAACTTTTTAAACAAACAATTCCATCACCTACAACCACAGCCACACTTGTACTTAGATAACCACAGTCCACAAAAACGGCACATTTATCACGTTCGGCAGGCTCTATTAAATACATAGTCTCTGCCATTGTCTCCGAAATGAAATCTACAAAGGGAATTTCTAGACTGCTTATAGCACTAGACAACAGCCCCATAAAGTTGCGTTCAGCAAGCACAAAACTTAAAGTCGCCCCCAAACTCTCGCTCCATTGCCCTTTAGGGTCTATCACTCTTTCTCCTGTATCTAACTCAAAGCAAACAGGACTACGATTTACCACGCTGTGAGTAGGGCTACTTGAGTATTCGTCTGCCAGTCTAAACAACTCATCAACATCTCTGTCTGTTATTCTTTTTCGCTTCCCAAATGCTAACGACACATTTTTAACTTCTGCAATACAGAACTCGCTAGGCACACCGATATATAGGTGTGTAATTTTACATTGTGCATTATTTTGCGCAGTGTTGATGGCTTGACTAAGGACTTCCGGCAATTTCTCCTGTTCCAAAACCTCGCCTTCCATAAAGCCAGCAAAAGGAACTTCCGCATAGCCACGCACGTCAAAAGTGCCATTTACACTTCTGTCGCCGATTAAAACAACTATGTTACTTGAGCCAAAATTTAATACGGCTACATTTTTCCTTGCCACGCCCATTTACCCCCTAATAAAATACTCACAGATATTTTTATTTAATTATATTATATTTACTTAAAGCAATAAAGTCAAACGAATTTAGGCAAATTTTGAATAATTATAAATAAATATTATTTATAAATGGCTTTATTTTGTAAATTTTTGTATAAAAATAAAAATTTTGCCCCATTCAAAAAACCTAATTTCAGCAAAATTGCATAAACAAAAAATTAAATTTATAATTATGCTTTAGTATTATGCATAGTACTATGCAACTAATTTTACGCATAGTTTGCCCTTTTTTAACGATAAAAAAAGAAAAGGCAGATTTAACACTACCTTTCCCATTTAATAATAGTAATTCTGCCAATTAGTGGTAAATGTTTTGCTCTACCCCTTACAGCATAGGCAAACCCCACCATAATTCCCAAAATATGGAACATACAAATCACAGGTATAGCAACAATATTAACGTTTGGAATAAAAGCAAATATCAAATATAGTGGTACAGCGAATATCCACAAAACAAGTGCTTGATTTAAATGATATCTAGCATATGGTTCTTCCCTACAAAATATAAACGGTAAAAAAACAAACAAATAACCTAATGCAGAAACTGTTAAAATCTCAGCCCTAGAATAGTTATGTTTTGCCTTTGACTTTTTAATAGTAGCGTGCGTGCTATCTTCTTTATTTTTATCTGCTACCACACCCGTACCCAAATCATTCTGCTCAGCAACTTTGTTTTCTAAAGCATTTTGTGATGCTACCTTTTCTGCTGGTTCGGCTGAATCTATATCAGTATTCGTATAACCATCTAACTTAGGCAACTCTTTTTTATTCGTAGACGTATCTTCAAGTTTTGTTTGTTCTTCACTAGACGCTTTTTGCTTAACTTTTGTAGTATCTTTTGTTTGCTTAGTCTTTGTTTTCGCAGCGTTTTTTGTTTTTTTAGTCTTTGCCGTCTTTGTAATAGTTTTAGTCTTGCCTACCGTATGCTTTTGGGCTGCACTTTTACTAGAAGATTTCTTTTTGCCACTGCCACTTTCTTTTTCTTTATTCGCAACTTTTACTACTTTTGTGATTTCCTCTTCCTTTTTTGCCCCTATATCACTAATATTTAAATTAACATTTTCTATTTTTGAAGTGTTTTCCACAGTATCATTTTGTTGCTCTTTTGAAACCATTTCATCTGCCATTTAAAAAACTCCTTTAAATGTATTATACTAAAATAGTTTCTTCAAAGCAATTAAATTAACTAAGATTAATTATAGATAAATCAACATTACTAAAAGGAACTGCACTTGCACTTAAGTTTTGCAAGTTTAACACTGCACCTTGCGGAACAGTAATCACTGAATTACTCGAAAGACTCAAAACATTCCCTGTCGTACCCGTAACGGTAGAAGTCGTCTGCATATTCACAGCACCATTAACAGCAAGCCCAGCGGTAACAGTGTTTGCCTCAGCATTTGTAGTTACACTTGCAGACCATGTAACTAAATACGTACCCGCCGCCAAAGTAATATCAGCGCTGCCTGGTGTATGAGTGATTTTGTTGCCATTAAGCGCTATATTAGTAGAAAAAGGAACGTTACCATTTGCCAGCACTGAAGTGCTAGCATTTTGAGAAAAAGTGGCATTGTTTACAGTTGTTGTTGCACTACCAGGTATTCCTTGCAGGCCTTGAGGTCCCGCAGGACCTGTCGCACCTCTTGGCCCCCTAACTACAAATGCTTGTAATCTAGGACAAAAGAAAGGGTCACTACAGCCACAATTATTTTGATTCCAGCAATTGTTATTAAAACACATAATAAACTCCTTGTATTTAGCCCCCGACTAGCCTATTGCCAGTGTATGAAATTTGAATAAAAAAAGTGAAACCACTATCTATACTATCTATATATTTATATAAGCATCATAGTATCAACTTAATTAAAATTTATTACTCTTATTCTTTTTCTTTATAACTCATATTATAAATAAATTATTCTTTTATTTGCTTTTTCTGCATATTTTACCATTCTAAAAGCCCCGCTTTTATATTCATTTACTATACGACAAACTAAAACATCACAATTATCAACAATCCACTCATTACGCTTTATAATTTTTTGTTTAAAGTGATATTCTTCAATATTTGGGAAAATTGAACCATCAAAATTTTCTGACACTTCATATTTTTCTTTATCAGGGTGGTAATAAGTTAAAATTTTAAATATTTTTATATAAGGATATCTATGCTTTAATGAAATCACGCAACTAGCACATAACTTGTCAAAAGCTCCTTTATCCCCATCATAAAAAACAGTGTAGCCTTCTAATATCAAATTTTCTATTACATTTCTTAATCTATCTTCAATTTTTGCAGAATAAATATCCAATCTATGCCCTGCAAAACATACTCTTTTTTCTTCTAAATCCATTATTTTTATCTCCTTTTTATTTTTGTAGCATTTTATTATAGCACTTTTTACAAAAATTACCACTCTATAATTGGGTATTTTTTAAAAATAAAAGAGATAAAATAAAAATTAAGGAGAAATATTATGCAATTACGAAGAGCAGTAGCAATGCGAATAAGTGATTTATTAATTCAAAATAATTTAAGCCGTTATGCTCTTTGTAAGAAAATCGTTATGCCTGAACAGACTTTAAAAAACATAATAGATGAACGTAACAAAGACGTACAACTAACCACAATTGCTAAAATTGCTGATGGGTTTGGAATGTCTCTAGAAGAATTTTTTAATGATAAATTATTTAAAAAAGAAGATTTAGAATTTGAATAATAAACTTTTTACTTTTAATAAAGAAGAAAAAACGCTCGCTTTTTCTTCTTTATATAATATTTTAAATTTGATAGTATTAACAGAAAAGTTCTAAAGAACTTATAAAAAATATCAACGTCTAGCAAACAGAGTCCCGCCCTAAAAACTCCGTAAAAATAAAAAAATGGAGCTAACGGCGGGACTCGGTTCTGCGCCAACTAGCAAGGGATAAGACAAATTTATTTGGATTAGACTTGCGACGTTGATTGAACGCAAGTTCAAACGTCGCGGGTTCGCACACTAAAAGTGTGCAGTTTGCGTCTAGCAAACGGAGTCCCGCCAAAAACTCCGTAAAAATAAAAAAAATGGAGCTAACGGCGGGACTCGAACCCGCGACCTGATGATTACGAATCATCTGCTCTACCAACTGAGCCACGTTAGCATAATAAATATTTAATTATAACTTAAAGTTAAGTGTAGTTTAATACTATCATAAAATAAGAATATTTTCAACTAATTTTAAAAAACAATTTCATTTTTATTATTAAAACAAAAAATACACCCCATAGTCTTAGGTGTATTTTTTGTTATGAAATTCTATATCTTTTAATAATTTATATTTTAAGAATGTGTTGCGTGGATTTCTTTTTCAAGTTTTGCACGTTTCTTTTCGGGTAGCTTTGCGATGTAATCACTGCGGAGTTTTTGCATTTCTTCTAAAACTTTAGCACTAACTTCGTTTAAAATTTCTTTTGTTGGTTTTTGCCCTTGATAAGCAGATAAGTCTATCGGTTCGCCTGCTATGATTTTGTTGCATCTAAAAATTTTAGGTTTCCTTAATAACACTACAGGTATAAGTGGCGAATTTGTTTTTAAAGCAAACAGAGCCATACCATTTTTTAGAGCATCGGCTTCTTCAATAGAAGTTTTCCTTGTGCCTTCAGGGAAAATTATCATTTGATTTTCGGCTTCTAATAATTTTATTGCGGTTTTAATAGTACTTATGCCGACTTCTTCCCTATTTACAGGTATTGCGCCTAAGTGTCTCAAGATAAAGCCCAAAAACTTATTGTTAAACAACGTATGTTTTGCTAGAATGCAACTTTTCCTATGGTTATGAATTGCTAAAATAACTATATCCATATTAGACATATGGTTACAAGCCAATATTGCACGATTTTTTGTGCGGAAATTTTTCTTATTAATCACCGTTGTTGGATAAAATACCTTGAGTGGTATATATAATAAACACCAACAAAACCAATAAAAAATTGCCAACTCTACCCTTCCTTTATATATATTATATTATAATGATAATATATAATTTATTTCTTCTTGTGTCAATTCTCTGCTATGTCCTATCGGCAAATCGCCTAAGTTTAATTTACCGATTGCAATACGGCGCAAAGTCTCTACCTTGCTCCCCACTGCTTCAAACATTCGTCTAATTTGCCTATTTTTGCCTTCGTGAATCACGACGCGATACGTTGATTGCCCTAACTGTTGCTTTTCCAAATCAATTTGCGCGGGGCTAGTTACAAATCCGCCTATATCCACCCCGTTACGCAACTTTTGCAAATCTTCATTAGACAACTGCCCATTAATCGTCGCTAAATACACTTTATCTAATTCAAAACTAGGGTGAATCAACTTTTGGGCTGTATCGCCGTCATTTGTTAGGAGCAAAAGCCCACTAGTTTCATAATCTAGTCTACCTATCGGCCAAATTCTTTTTTCCATTTTTGGCATACAATCAATAACCGTACGTCTGCCATAAGGGTCTTTTACTGTTGTAACGACACCGACAGGTTTATTCAACATATAATAGACAAAATTTCCCCTAATTCTAATAGGTTTATTATCTAGCGTAACCAAATCACGGTTTTCGTCAATTACAGTACCTAATTTTCTAACAACTCTAGCATTTACTCTAACTCTGCCACTTTGGATAATGTCGTCGCACTTTCTTCTGCTATCCACGCCCGCTAGAGCCATAAATTTGTTTAATCTCATAAAATTGCCTCGTTAAGTAAAACTTTAACTCAAAACTTCCCATTTGTCCAAAATGTCTTTTACTTTGTCTTTTAAAAGTTTTGAATCTACTTCATCTATTGTATATATTTTTTCGCTAAAAATCAAGTGTTTGTCGTAATAAACTTTTACTTCACCCACAACTTGCCCCGATTTAACTGGCGCGCTTAGAATTTCAGGCAAGTCATATTCGGTCGTGATTTTAGAATATTCTTCTTCGGTTAATGGCAATGTAAGGCCTTTTTTAGAGTATACTTGCACAGTTGGAGTTTCGCCGTTGCCTAACGGAATGTCTGCCACAAACTTATACGGCTCTAAAATTTCATAACTTTTATATTTTTGATAAACAGCATTTATCATTGCCGCACTTTCTTCAAACATAGGCCCACAATTTAATACCACACAAACAACACGCAAGCCATCACGTTCGGCAGCACTAACAAGGCACCTACCAGCTTTGCTAGTGTAACCTGTTTTAACACCGATACAGCCTTCCAAACTACTTAAAAGCCTATTTTTGTTAGACAAAAAACGGTAGCCTTCTTCTTTGCTCGGAATTTTTATATTCTTAGTTGATACAATTTGTGCAAAATCTTCATTATTTAGTGCATAAGCCGTGATTTTTGCCAAATCTCGTGCAGTTGTGTAGTGATTTTCGTTATCTAAGCCGTGCGGATTCGCAAAATTTGTATTTTCCGCCCCCGCTTTTTCGGCTGTTTTATTCATAAGTGTAGCAAACTCGTCTACACTGCCCGCCGTATAAATTGCCAGAGCCACCGCTGCGTCGTTTCCACTACGCAACATTAAGCCATATAAGAGTTCACGAACGGTTAAAACTTCGCCTTCACGCAGATAAATGCTTGTCCCTTCAATTCCAACCGCACGTTTGTCTATCTTGACTTCAGCATCTAAATCTTGACAATTATCTATTACCGTAATCGCAGTAGCAATTTTTGTCGTACTAGCCATAGCACGTTTTGCATCTGCATTTTTTGAATAGAACACTCTGCCACTATCTGCATCAAACACAAAAGCAGAACCTGCCGAACTGCTAGCCGAAATACTTGCCTTTGGCAGAACGTCTTCCACTGTACCAGCAAAAGCCATTTCGTCAACAAACATAAAAACTGCAATCAATAAAACTAAAATACTGAAAAATATTGTTCTTTTCAATTTTTGTTACTCCTTTTCTTTTTTAACGCTCTTTTTTGCAACCGTTTTTAAATAATCGGACAACGCATCACCGACTTTTGTCATAATGTTTGCCCACGCGTTTTCGTTTTGAATAGTTATTAATTGATGTTCTCCTTTACTTACAATCAAAAAGCCCATAGGTTCTGCAGTAAAGCCCGCACCCGTTCCCCCAGCAAATGGGTAACTGTTATTTGTCTTGCGTACTATCATTTTGTTGGCATATTGCCCACCGCCAGCGACTACACCTAATGTTATTTTTATAATAGGATACGCAACCACGCCGTCACCCATATCTAAGGCTTTCCCTACAATTGTATCCATATCCACATACATTTTGATATTTTTTAATGCTTCACTTACAAGACTCGCAATCGGGTTAGCGGTTTTGTCTTCTTTCAAAATTTTCATACACTTTTACCGTCCTTTTAGTTCTCAATTTCGCCCTTATGTAACTTATCACAAACATAAGTGGCGTAACAATTACGCTAGCATAAGTAGCAAACTTCATTTCGTTACTCGTAGTATTTGAATCTGTGCTAATATAAGCCTTAAAATCACGTTTTAAAGTATAGAGCATTCCATACAAACAGTATATAAAATTTAAAATAGTACCGTTTATTAGACTTGTTGTATACGCATCATCTTTTTTGCCTGCTTCTACAAAGATACTAATTTCGCGAATTTTTATATACCGAAAAACGCAAGTTATAAAGTTTTCCATAAAAATTGCTTTTTCGTCTATGATTTTTAGTTGAATTTGCTTTTCTTTCTTTCGCTTGATAATTGTGATGGCGCTTTTTCTTATTTCTATTTGGAAACAAGTTATCGGTATCCCCCAAATACTCAGTAAAATTACGCCTAGGTTTTGCTTAACGTTAAAGTAAATTCTGCAACTTAAAAAAAGTGGCAAAACTAAGATTATCAGCAAAATGACAGAAATTAAAATTACGATTAAATACCACTGCATACGCATATTTTGTGTGAAAGTGTTAAAAAAATACCAAAAATTTACAAGTTTTTTTTGGTTTTTTGTTGGATTATATTGTAACTTCTGTGCCACTATTTTCGTATAAATATTTTACTTCTATTATTTTTTGATATTCATTTTCAACTAATATAGCCATATAGTCCTCCTAATCAACCAAATCAATTTCTTTTGCTTTGATTTTTGTGACTGTTTTAGAGCCATTTAGTATATTAGCAAGATAATCTAACACACCTTGTAATGTGCTTGCATTACCAAATTCCGGCTTAGAAGTTACAGAAATTGCGGTAGCACTGTTTGTAATTGCATCTGTAATTGCTTTTTGAGACATTAATTCAGTTGTGCTTTGTCCCTTTTCTTGTTGTATTTGTCCATCTTGCAAAAGGGAATTCATTTGTGTTGTAGTTAAAGGCTCAGAAGTTGTAAAAGTTATATTTTTAGGCATAATAATCTCCTTTTTAATTAATTTTTATGTTTTTTGTCAAAAATCGTCAAGATTGTTATCAATTTGTAATTGATTATAATGTAGAGTTATGATATACTAAATGAAAAAATAGAGAGGTACAATAATATGAAGAAAGCATTAATGGCTAGTGTTTTGTCAATATTTTTAGGTGTGGGTGTTTTGTTTGGCGGTTGTGGTAATAATACTATTTCTAATGATTTAAGTGAAATTAATATACAAATCACTGAATTGCAACAGCAAATCACATCATTAACCCAAACCATATTAGAGTTGCAAACTGAATTGCAAAATGCAAAAGGTGATATATCTAGTTTACAATCTCAACTTGCTATTGCATCTGCTAATTATGATAAGTTGTATAATCAAGTGTACGGTGAGCAAAATTCTTATTATAATATAGGTGAAACATTTAGTTATTCAATTAGTGGTATTAAGTTGTTTGATTTAACTTTAGAAAGTGCTACTTATGGTTTAACTTCTCGTTTCCATTATATTAACTACACATTTTATAGTTATGTCAGTGGTTTAACTAGTTTAGACAATGAAAATCTTAATTTAAGTATTTTATTTTATGATTATACAACAAACCAAACTTATGAAGTTTCTAGAATAACAGAACAGATAATTACATTCACTTTAGACATCCCCGATGAAACAAGAGTAGGGTTGATATATTTATATCAAGGTGGAACTATTGCAAGTATTTTTGAAGTTAATTTTGACGAGCTTTCGAGTTAAAACGTAGTCCATTCTCAAGAGTTAATTCGTTACTAACTATTTCGTAGCGAGTTAACTCTTCTTCTTTTTTGGAACGACTATCTACAAAAGTACCTAGATAAATTTCAGGATTGCCAAACCAGTCTGTCTCAATATACGATTTACCATCTGCATATTCAGAGAGAATAGAATTAGCAATTTCTTCTGCTTTTTCTTTACCATAAATACTTGCACTATCTAATTCAAATTCTACAATGCCATTTCGTTTTTGGCTAACAATATTGTCTAAATTTAGGTACTTATCTTTTGAATAATTTATGAACTTTTATATCAAAAAATCTGACTATTTTAAAAATCGCACTGGCTCTAATTTATATAAAAGAACAAAAATTTTGCAAACAAATAATATAACTACGGAAAAGTGAACATTGACTTTCAGTAAAGTACCAAACCAATATTGTGTTTTTTATCGTAAAATAAGTGTTTTTTATAATAAAATAACACAAGATTTGAAGGAAGTAAAGGTTAATCTTTAATGGAAAACGGGACTATCCCCTAGCTTTCTTATAACAAAAAAAAACGAGCAGATATATCTGCCCGTAAAAAACTTTTAATTTTGATTTAAAATTTTGTTTTTTATTTCAAGAAATTTCTCATTTGTTAGCGTTTTGACTTTACTATTAGTTTGCTTTTCACTACTTGTTACGTTATTCACCGCTAGCACTTGTGATTTTCTAGTATTTGTTGTGTCAGTCGTAATTGTTGAATTTTCTAAATTAAGAGAACTTTGAGTGTTCATATCAAGAGAATTTTGCGTTTCAGTTAAAGTTATGTTTTGGTTCATATTTTGGCTATTATTCTGATTATACAAATTTGTATTGTTTTGATTATAACCGTCATTAGAATTTTGATTATTATTTTTGCTATACAAATTTGTATTATCTTCTTCATTTTGCGTATTAACAAAATTTTGAATATTTGCCAGTTCAGTAGCATTGTATGTTGGGTTTTCTAAACTTGACATTTCACTATAATTTGTATTTGTATGATTTTCGTGAAAATTATTGTCCACAATTTTTGTAGATTCCACAGCTTTTGCAGTAGAACTGTTATCTAAAGTTTTTGCAGATTCTGTTTTTAAACTATTTGTTTCATTTGCATCAGTTTCCGCTGATTCTCCTTCCAAATTTTCTGTATTGACAACCTTTGTATTTGTCTTAGCAGCATCAGTTTCGTTTCCTTTATCCGCGTTGGTAGTTTCAGTTTCGTTTTCTGTTTCGGTATTTTTATTCTTTGCAAATAAGTTCTGAGCAGGATGCGAAATTATTCCCAGCACCACAAACACGCCAAGCGCACTATTTACTATTGACATATAAGTTTCTTCGTCAACGGTAAGACTGAGTGGGCCACCTATTGCTTGAACCAACAATAAAACCGCGCTAGCAAGTGATACCCAAAAGCGATACGATTTTAATTTCTCTTTTAAATCTTCGCTCATTTTATCCCTACATCATTCTATTTACATAATCTAATACCGAACTATACCAGCCACCCAGCGAAGCCTTTATATCAGCATCATTTAAAATACGTAACGCTTCCGCCTTTGTTAACCCTTTTAACTGGTCAATAATGTAGACGCTTTTTTCCTGGCCTTTTTGAGCATCAAGGCGACTAGTAAAACTGTCAGCCCATTCTTGCCATTCCTGAATACGTTTGTTTCTAATTTCGGAAATTTCTGCATTGTACTTGTTTAAGTCAATAGTAAGTTGCTCATACTGTTTATTTAATTCTGCAATTTTATCTTCCAATTCTGATGCGTATGCAATATCAAACTTTTCCAAAGCGGAATTCATTTCGTTACGAGTCAATTCTCTTTGCAAATCAATCTCCGCTAGAGAATTATTTGCTCTTTGAATTTCGTACTCTAATTCGGTGTTAATTGAGTTTCGTAAAGAAGTTTGCATATTTTGTGCAATACTACTTCTCTCTATGCCTTGATTAATTTGGTTTGCTTGATTGTTTTCTAAACCTGTAGTCAATTCGTTTTCTAACTCTTGTTTAGTTTGTTCCAAATTTTGATTAATTGTATTTTTTCTTAAATCTAAAGATGCTAAGTCGTTTTGATACTCATTCACGATTTCTTGCTGATTAGTCACACGATATGGCAATAAATCGTTTTCGGCTTCTTGTACAATTTGTTCTTGAGTAGGAATAGACGCATCTTTATAATCAGGCAAAGAATCTTCAAAATCTTCGTATACTGGATACTGTGATTCGTAACTTTTATCAATTTCGTTTAGCCTGTCTTTTACTGTGTCTAGAGTAGAACTAGTATTTATTTTAGGTTGTTGAGCAGCTACACGTGTAGAGTCACTAGTCGTAGTCACTTCTTCCATATCAATTTTCTCTCTATTGCTTTCTAAATTTTCCGTAGGCATAATTACCTCCTCCATATTTTAAATAAAAATTTTTTAAATACATTTGTATAATAAAAGAACTTTTGTTCTTTGTGTATATTTTATTTTTAGTCATTTTGTTACCATTTTTACTATATTTTTAAGTACTATGCATGTGTATTATGCATATGCATAGTACTATACAAATACGCCTTTCGTAAGGGAAAAATCTTTGCTTAATAACATTTTTACGTTGCGTATTTCTCCATATAAACTAGTGTTTGTAGCCGTTAAAAATAATCCGCTATACGTAATTTCAGGAATAGGAACTTCTGCATATATAATCCCAGTCAACAAGTTATCACTTGCCGTTACATTAATACCACCACATGAAACATCATTATAAGTTAATGAAAAAGATACATCAACATTAGTTTTGAAATTAAATATTAAATAAATTTTTGCTGTAGTAGAAGTAGATAATTGAGTAAGTTGCCCTAAAGGAATATTTGTTTCGGGTGAAAAATTTAAATAGTTTTCATACTCAATTAAGTTAAAATTGTCACCTAAATATTGAGAAACATTAATATTATTAATTATTGAAAAATGGTTAGATAACTCATCTAGACGGTCTTCAAGTTCTGCTACCCTATTATATAATTTACTATAATCATTATTATTTATCATATAACACCTAACACAAAGCGACTTCCAATTGCGAATTTGAAATTTCACAACTTGCAACTTCACATTTAAAAGTAACACTAAACTTTTTACCTATTATATTTATAGGAACTCTACTTGGTGTAGCACTACCCTTGATTTTAAATTCAAAATCTTTTCCGTCTACATTAAATA
Source organism: uncultured Clostridia bacterium (assembly GCA_944384375.1). GTDB lineage: Bacteria > Bacillota > Clostridia > Christensenellales > UBA1242 > UBA7867. Next base: position 21,838 of record CALWTE010000002.1, read on the forward strand.
TAACAGTAATATCCGTTTCTGTATTTAGCGAAAAATATTTGATTACCTTTTTATACGCAGGGTATCCCATATCAGTAAGGGGGGAAGTCCAAATTTTAGTAGTGATATTATCTTCAATTTTACCGTCTTGAGTTAATTCATATAACTTATTCCCTGCACTGCCATTTAATAGTATTAACAACTTACTAAATAGTGGCGCTTGAACTGCGTGCAAATAATTTATATCTACTCCCCTTAAAATTTGTATTTCACCCGTACTAATATCAAATTCTAGCAAAGTATTATTTGTATAGGTTGAACTTTCACAACCAATTGTCCTACCATCATTATAGTTCAGTTTACATGCCAAATAATATTTTCCATCTAAAAAGGCGCCCACTGCCGACGAATTGTCTACATTCTCAAAATACTTATCTAAACCCAAATTTAACTTTTCCATACTTACGCCGTCAAAATAATACAAACCGTCTTTGCAAAGCATCAAAATCGTATTTCCGCACAAAACAGCACTGTTGTAATACAATTTACCCGTTGTTAAATACATATTTTTTACAACAAAATCACTTTGCAATCCCCAAGCAGAAACGCGAGAAATACCATATTCTCTTATAACATATAGATAATTGTTTGATTCTATTACCTTCTTTAAAGTTCCACGTTCACCTGTTAATTCAATATAGCCACCTTCAAATTCGCTTACATTCCAATTTGTCGGGTCTAAATCATCGCTAAACCACAAAACGTTTTCATCACCAGCAACTGTTGCAAAAAGCCTACCCGCGTGCAAAGCAATTGACGTAATGGACGGAACGTTTTCCGTATATGTCGTAACACTAGAATCTCCGTTAAATTTTGAAATTTTATTTAAACCACACAAAAAGAAGCAATCTCCCTCATCAATTCTATAATTTATTCCGTTTGGAATATCGGTGAAACTAGCATTAATTTGTGTAAATGTAGCAATGGAACTTTCCAATCTAGCGTAGTAAATATTCCCGTCATCACAATATGCGACAAGTAAAGGCACATATGAGTTTGTGTTATGACTAAATCTCGTGTAGACCCAACATCGTATAATTTGATTAACTCCTGTTGGTGTTTGCAAAACTTTAGTTCCATAACCGTAAGGAATTTCAAATTCTTTTATACCTAAACCTGTGCTAAGACTTCGTTTGTTAAAATTAAAGTTAAAAGTATTTACTGCGTAATTTAATGGAAGTAGGTTTTCACTTAATTTTGTGTTAATTCCTTGAGAAAAATCACTCAAAGTCACACGCAACGATGATTTTGTATTGTCAGGTAAATTTTGACTATAAATCACTATACCCAACTCCTTTTCTTCATTACAATGTTATTTTTGTTGCGTGCGGATATCAATGCTGCCTGTTCAAACATTGAATTCCATGAATTTGCGTCTGTATACATACCTAAAAACATATAATATCTACTGACAACGCCTAGAGCCATTAATCGTACTGAAACTTTATTCTCCACAATTTCCAAATCCGTGACGCAATCCTCCACAAAATCAGGCATATATGTGTAAATAATGTTTAAAGTACCCTTTTTTGCTTCAAAATACGTTGGAAAAGAAGCATAATCAACGTTTAAGTTATGTTCATCAGTTATTTTTACTATATCTATAATAGATTTTTCCAAACCAGAAAAACTATAAACGCACGTTTCAGAAGTGATTTTTTGCTCATATTTTAAAGGAAAATACATTAATGCTAAACTTTGTACAGTGTCATTAACACAAGTCAATAATAAATTTAGTTTTTCTACCTGTTGGTCTGTAGGCGTTATACTACCACCTAAAGTAGTAGTATTAGCCAAATCTGGCTCACCTATATAAACAACAGCTAGGTTTAAAACGTCTTTTGCAGTCATTTTTACTCCTTTTAAGCCCATTTTGTTTGATAAGCATCTTTAAAATCGCTATCTTCTTCTCTTTTTTTTTGTATAATCAAACATTTCACGAACTTTCCAATTAGTTTCATCTGTAATGGCTTTTTTAGAATTATTTTCTAACATTTCATTTTGTTTTTCTATTTCTGCTAAAATTTTACGTAAGTTCTCAATACGTGTTTTCCGTAATTTATCTATAACCCTAGAATCAAGGCCAAAATCACAAGTTATGCAAAAAGTATTGCTTTTTTGGTGTTTATTGTGTATTTCGTACCTGTTTTTGTCGGTATTATACACTGCATAGTACCCAGAGTCTATTTCTTTAATCCTAGTAGAAATATCAAAAACATCATTTATAATTTTTATTAAAGCCATTTTTTCTCCTTTTATTAACCGCCTGATAGTATTAGACGTCCATTTTTGTTTGGTCTATCGCAAATTAAATCACAATATTTTACTAAAGTTGCTGTATGAGCGGCATAACCTTCTTTTTGGTGAATTACTTGTCCTTTGTCGTTACTCAACCATGTCCAATCGCATAATTGATGGAAGTTAAAAGTGCTAGAATCTAGCAAGTATCCTTCGCGTTTTTCAACAAATCTATTTGCAACAACAGGAATTCCATTCACTGTAATAGCGCGTACTCCACCTTCCATAACTGTAATGTCTGAGTTAAAAGCATAGTTTTTAAGAGCGCGTTGGTAATTTCTACGCCAAATATAGTCACATACAATAATGTCAATATTTGCGTTATAATTTAATTTTATATTATCAATTGCTTGCAAAACTGTAGCAAAAGTAGTTTCTGTTGATAAAAGTGTTTCCGTTGTCGCTGTTAAGAATGAATTGTTTGTCCTACTTAATCCATACAGTGTAGCCACTTTTGTTGGGTGCAAAATTCCGTGAACACCTACTATTTCACTACTTGCCTGTGTAGCCAGTTTAAACTTGATTTCACCTGTAACTGTATTTTCTTCGTCATATTCACAACCAACAGGCAAAGTTATTGTTTCGTTTTTATAGTCAACATCTAGAACTTCTACATTTGTTAGATATTCAATAGCTTCACCAAACATATCATAACCAGTGATATGCATACCTGGCATAAATCTATTTACAGGGTCAACAGGATAAACTCTCTCACCGTCTACTTCATCGGTGGAAGCACCAATTAGTCCATCACCGTCTCCGTATAGAATACGCCTTAAGTTAAACTTACTTGATTCTATCAAATTTTCCATTTCTGCATTCAAAAGATTTAAAAATGCGCCGGTTTCGTTTTGGCTAGCCCTAATTGCCTTGTCTGAAATTTCAATTTGACCATATAAATTTTTTAAAGTTGTAGTCAAAGCAGCATAATTGCTTTCTTGAGATTTTGGTAAGCTACCGACTTCAGAACCTGCTCCGATTCCACCATTGATGCCGATAGTTATAAGTTTCTTAATTTCATTACCCGTAATATCTTGAGATGTCTTTTTTATTTTTGAGTAAAAAGGGTCAGTGTCGTTTTCTAATTCGTTTTTAATAACATCAAGATAAACATTTTTTAAGGCACTATCTGCCGTACTTAAAGATATCATATTTTTACCCCCTTTATGAACTCAAACTTACTGTAATCAAACCTTGAGCATTTGGTCTGTTACAAATTAAGTCCGCATATTTTACTAAAGTTGCCGAAAAAGTTGGAAAACCTTCCTTTTGGCGTAGAATTGAGCCGTCATTATTAGTCAGCCATTCCCAGTCACACAATTGGTACAAATTGAACATTTCGGTGTTTAACATCAAAAGTGTATTTTTTTGACAGAATTTATTCCTAATTACAGGTACCCCGCTAAAAGCAACACTTGTTATTCCACCCTCAAAATTAGTACTATCTAAATTTTTTGAATAATTAGCAATAAAAGTTATAATTTTATAGTAAACTTCACTAGGACAAGCGATAATATTTGGTTGATACCCTGAACGTATTTCAATATCATCAAGCATAGTCTGGATAAAAACTTCGTCAAAAGTTTCAGTATCATTACCACTAGTTTTTTGGGTATATAGATATGGCATAAGTGATGCATAATCAGCACGATTTATTCCATAAAGTGTAGTACTGCTACCAAAAATAGCACCCAACCCTGTCAATTCACAATCTTTGCTACCTTGAATGTAAAATTTGTATTTTGTAGCATTAGTAGATGTAAAATTCGTTGATTTTGCTGAAACGTAAACTGTGTTACTAGCCCTGTTAATTTGAGTAATTGTTACCCCTTTCATCGCCGGGTCTAAAACGCCATCATTATAAAAATCTAGCACCATCCCTTCCATAAGGCTCGCAGTATTATCAACCACAAAAGAATTGTCCGTTGAGGAAATACTGGAGATTGTGCCTAGAGAACCAGTACCATCACCATAAAACATACGCGCTAAATTAAATTTACTAGATTCTAGCAAACTATCCATTTCTGCAGTTAGTAAATTTACAAAAGCACCTTCATCATTTTCTGATGCTCTAATTGCTTTGTCTGTAATTTCTATTGTCCCAAAAAGATTTTTCAATGTTGTAGTAAAATTTACATATTTTGTTTCTGCACTTTCAGGCAATGCGCCATCTTCGCTACCAGTACCAATACCACCATTTAGACCATAAGGCACTAATTTTACAATATTCTTGCCATAAATATCGGAAGAAGTTTGTTTAATAGTGTTGAATATAGGGTCAATTTGAGTGTTTAATTGAGCAGATATAGCGTCTAAATATACAGTTTTTAGCGCATTTTGTGCCGTAGTTAAAGTAATCATAAATAATTTTCTCCTATTTCATTAATAATTTTTTTGCCAATTCTTTGGCTTCTTTCATAGAAAGTGCTTGTTTTTTATGTTCTGCGATAATTTCCGCACCTGAATTTAAAGTTTTAGAAATCACAGCGGGTGCAGATTTATTTGATTTTAATGAATTTAAGTATTCTTGAATAACTTTTTGCTTAATTTTTTCATTTTTCATTACTATTTCTTCTAAATCTGCATTATTTATTGCGTTTTCATCAACTTTATTTTCTAGAACTTTTATCCAAGCCTGTTGCAAGGGGTCTACTGAATCACGTACAACCTTATCTTGCACTAAAACCTTACCTATTTCCTTTACATAATTCTTCGCTTTTGAATTATTATTGAAAAAGTTTTCTACATTTTTATTCCAACTAGCACTTTCCCAAATTTTTGCGGGAGTATTGGATACTTTGTCCGCAGCACTGTCAGGGGTTTTTACCTTGTCTGACTGATTTTCTATGACTAAAGACTCGTCCGTTTTAGAAATCTCGCCTGTAAACTCATTTAAATTATCGGTTTTTTCTTTATTTACATCATTTTTTAATAAATTTTCGCTATTTCTTGCTTGTTTTCCGTCATTTTCGGTTAAAATTTCGTTATTTTGAGCCTTTTGCGTACTATTTGCTTGTTCTTTTTTGATTTTTGATAGTTCCATAGCATTTTTAGTAAAACTTTTACGTAAGCAGTCATAAGCATCTTTTAGGGTTTTTACTGATTTAAATGTTCCTAAGTCCGTATTGTCTGGTTGCAATTCTTCTAGATTGAATTCTGGTAAATTGATTTTAATTTCATTTTCTTCCATAAAATTCTCCTAAAAATATGATTTTTTATATGTTTTTTAGTGTTTTTTGCTGTATTTTACTGGCTATTTGCTACTGATGTTCCGTTTTCTGCTAATTGTGTCAAGCGTTTGTAGCGCTTGTGTTGTCTAATATGCTCTAGCATTTTTTCTTTTAATTTATTTTTATTTTTGTTTGCTTTTTCAAAATCAGCACTCAGCATAAATGCTGTATGACTACTAATATGCAAATCGTGGTCGTGTATTTCTAGAACTTCGGGGTCTTTTCCTTCTAAAAACTCTTGATTTTCACGTTTTGCTTTTTCTACTTGCAAACTATTGTTATCAAGGGCATCTTCCCAAATTCCAAAGCCCAGCATTTCCATTACTTTTAAACGCATAGCGTTAGATAATTTACCATTCTCGTCATGTAACAAGCCTGCTTGCAATAATTCAAACACCATATTACGTTTTTGTGCAACAGTTTCACCGATTTCACTTTCGGTTTCAAAACTTACATCGTCACTTGTTATTTCACTACTATCCCAGTAAAACAACTTGCTTGCGCCATTTTCGCCTACAATTTTGTTAATTCTTTGTGTCGTAATGAATTGTTTATATAGTCTCAAAATTTGTCTACCTATTTCTTTAAGAGCAAATCTTATATACTCGCCTGATGCCGAAATGCGCATATCTTCTTGTTCAACTAATACTTGCAATGCTACCCCACTCATATTTGCTAGCGCGCTAGTATTTGTTCCAAACAAATCGTTTACACCGCTGATATTTATAAATTCACTAATTAATTTATCTTCTTCGTCTCTAAAATCTACAGGCAAACTTGAAGTGGCCAACATTTGCGGAGCACGTGCGCCTTGTCTATAAATCAAAACTTTTCCAGGACTCAAGCCCTCGTCTTCTAGGTTTTCAATATCAACAGAGCCGTCTTCTACACTCATAACCCCCATACAAAGTCTATTCATAAATTCGTGTTTTCTATTTTTTACTGCATTATACGCTCTTTGGACTGGAATACAACGTTCTACAATTGAAGTTCCCCAAAAAAGTGATGGCTGACTAATACTAATTTGCCGAACAAAAGGAAAGCCCCTTTCATTATTTTGTAAATTTTTATAAGGCAAATCGCCATTATATAGCAATTTATCACCAGCAACAATTATCAACCTACCATTTGGGAATTCGTCGTTTGGCATTTCGTAACGTTCAATCACTAATGCGTGATTGTGTTTTACTGTTTTTGCAACTTTTGCCGAATGACTGGCGTAACCTAGCCCGCCCGCAACCTGTGAGTTTTGCAAGTTATATGTATCAATATCTTCGCCAGGGATATCAACGCCCCAGTGCTTTTTAATGGTTTTTACATCATAAGCGCGTGCATGAATTATACTTTGGCAACTTTCAATTGATTCAGCAGTGTTACTATCAGGATAAATTTCAAAAGGCGAACAAACCAAAATATCCACATCGCCTTCATAGATTTTTTCACCTAAAGTGGTTAGTCCTACGACAGACCCCGCCGAGTCATTCCAAACTATTTTGTAGAACACAGTACCACAGATTTCACTCCAGCGTGTCGCTAACGAAACAAGCTTGCTCAACTCTAGTTTTGCAGTAATTGACTGTAAAATATCCTTACAAATATGAGCGTTGCTTACGTCATCTTCGTCATTACTTGCTGGTAAAACGGTCATTTTAGGGCGAACTGTTGCAAGTTTTGATAGCCTAGTTTCAACTAATGGTGCGATGTGATTATAAACTTCACGTTCTTGCCAAAAATATTGCTTATCAAAATCGTCTAATGTGTTGTTAATTCCTATACCGCAGTACTGATTACCCATTACAAAATTCATATTTAATTGCCATTGAGCATCAAAGGGACGACGTTCTTCACGACGTCTTTCAAAATCTTTTAAAACTTCGCCGACTAATTCTTTTTCTTGCAAAGTTTTACTTTTTTGTGTTTTTTTGATATCTTTTTGCATTTTTTACCTCATTTTTCATTATTTTCTAAATAAAATTTACTTTTTACAGATTTTGGAATTATGATTTTACCTAATTGCATGTATAAATCAGTCATACATTCTTTACATAAATTCACACTGTATTTGTTAAATTTAATGTTGCAAAAAATAATATTTTCACAACCTAATTTACCAGCACACCGTACCCGCTTGTTTACAATATTTACTTTCATTCTAAGTACCCCCTTTTGAAATACTTGCTAGTACTTTTTCTCGTAATTTTTGTAATTCTTCATCACTTAGACTTTTAATTTTTTCCAAATTCATTTCATTGCTTTTTTCCAGCAAGGCTTTTGCCGCATTTATATCGGGTGGAATGTGCTTTTTTGTGATTTTTTTCTTAACAAGTTTTAATTCATTCTCATCATTTACATATTCTTCAACAATTTCGTCAACAGAATAGCCCATTGCTTTTTTTAATAATGTTTTGGTTAATTTGTCATTTTCATCCGTTTTAATAATAACCACCCCTTTTTAAATTGTTGTGCCGAACACGTGACAGCAATTTTTCTTTGTGAATTTGTATCATTGTTGGTTTTTCCTTTTCCAAAGTGGCATTTTCTGGGCGGGACATAATATAATAGCGCAAATCGTCCATCGCGTGGTCGTCTTTTTTAATGGGCGCATCTTCATTTCCCCACCAGTAGCCTTTAATTTCGCGAATCATATTCACACAATTAGAAAAAATAAACAATTTTGCTTCATTTTTTGCATTTTTTAAGTAACTTTTTACTCTGGATATGCCTGAAAACATATCTTTATTTACATTTGTGTTTACATTTATGCCATAATCATAAAACAACTCGCTGACACTTTTTGGACTAGAGAGCGTGCGTTGATTGGCTGCCGAATCTATCAAACAGTCATAAAAACCATTAAAATTTTGCTTCCAACCTAACTTTTTGCAAATTTCTTTAATTTTGTTTGCATGATACTCTATTGTCTGTTCGGCTTCATAATGTTCGGCAATGACATACACATTCCCATCATAATCAACTGCATACCAATGGCAACTTAAAGGGTTGTGTAGACCAGGGTCAATGCTTATTTTATCGTACCAGTCAGTAGGAACTTTGAATGGCTCTATAACGTGAGTATTGATATCAAATTCACTATAAACTAGCCCACCACGTGCCGAGAATTTACCAAACCTACGTGATTCCAACTCATCAGGACTCAAAACACTGCTTAGACTATCAATTTCCGCTTTTTGCAAAAAAGGATTATCCGCCCACTCCATTTCTATATACCAGACTTCAGCATCGTTACTTTCATTTAAGTAAATTTTATCATAAACCCAAGTCAGCCCTTTTAGCGGAGTCATTGTTCCAAAAATGTCGCCCACTTTATCCAAAACTCGCATACGACATTCTAGATAGATATCAAAGGGTGGTTCTTCGTCAAACCAAACCCAATCTAGACTAGTACCCTGAAATTTTTCTCTACCCTGGTCACAAGTTTTAAAGCCGATTTTACTGACGCCACCGAAAATGTTTTTGATTAATATGTAATCTATAACTCCACTTTTTGGTGAATCTTTTCTACCATTCAGCATAACTATATCTACAATCCAATCGGGATTTAAGTAATATAAAATTTTATCTTGTGCCACATCACGCTGAACCTGTTGACTAAGACTAACCACCCACCCTTCCGTATTTGGTTTATTTTCTCTAAATGGATGAATGCCTCGTGCTAGCCAAATTGCTTCAACCGCTCCGCATTGCGTCTTGCCACTTCTATTGCCACCAAATACCCATCTATTTCTTTTTTTACACTTATGAAACAACATTTGTTTTTTATGTATTTTTTTACCTTTGTTATACTCTTGTAGTTTGTTATTTTCTTTCCGTCTAGCAATTTCTTTATCAATTAATTCTAAGTTATATAGGGCTTCATTTAATTTCATTATCTACCTTTTAGTATAAAAAATATAATTTTCGCGTTCTTTTTGTTTAAAATTTGTAAAAAAAACAATAATTGCATTAAGAAAAACAATCATTGTTTGATAAAATAGCATAGGAGTTTAGTTATGCGTAAATATTTATACATTTTTATTGCATTAATATTCATTTTTCAAATAAATTATTTTTGTAATCTATCGCCTACTTTTGCGCAAGGAGAAGTGTATTACCGAATCACTGGGCAAGAAGTTACGCTATATCGCACACCCGTCTTAGACGAAGATTATAGCAATATTTATTTCACTTTGCCAACTAGTTATTTTGTAAAATTTATAGCGGAAGAAAATGAGAATTTTTTAAAAGTTCAATATATTGATTTTGTGGGGTACGTGCTAAAAACTGATGTTACACAAGTTTATTCTACACCTGTAACACCATACTTTACTCAAACTTTTACTGTCTTTGGAACAGCGAATCCAGTAGTTTGGAGTCAGCCTAGCACTCAATCAACGTATTTAGGAAATATTCCTTTTAATGCAGAAAGTGTAACTTGCTTTGGTGCTATTAATGGAGAAATCGCTCTAGAAAATGGTGGTAGCACGTGGTATTTTTGTCGCTACACTAGTTTTGAACAAGGCATTTTAACGGGTTATGTTTATGCAAATTTAACTACTAATTTAAGTGAGTTTGTGGAAAATACCGAAATCGTCGAGACCGAACCATCGCAAGAAACTTCGGGTGAAATCTTTGCACCTGAACTACAAAATGGCACAAGTATTATTTTAATTGTTGGCCTGTGCATCTTTGCTCTCATACTTTTAGTTCTAGTATTCAAGCCTGAAAGACGTCGCAAAAAAGCAGAAGCAAAACGTCAAATTACGACACTTAATAGACTAGCAATACCTGATAAAAACAAGCACGATGAATTAGATTTTTAAAAATTTGTGCATAGTACTACGTATAGTACTTTTTTAGTAAAAATTAGATAAAAAGCATTAAAATATTAGTTTTTTATTAATTTTTGCTCAAAAAACGTTAAATTTTAGCAATTTTTTTGGCTTTTCCATTTTTTATCGTACTCAAACAGTACTATGCACATTTGATTTCACTTGCCTACCGTACCCTAAACTTAACACCTTGTCAATGCCGTGTAGAGTGGGTACTTTTAGACGCACAAGCTCTGGGTGACTTTTCTTAAATCTATCAACTATTGAATTATATACACCAATAATCCAGCCTTCATTCTCTAGCAATCTCTCTAAGTCTTCACACTTGTACCCCAAATCGTAGATCCTATCCATACAGTTACGCAAATATTTATTCATACGGCGCGCTAATGTCCTATTATTCATTTTATACTCATCTGCCAACTCGTCAATAGCGACTTTGTCTATGTAAAATTTTATTAAAATTCTTGCTTCTTGCCTATCGGTATTTTTAAGTGATTCTTCTACCATCCATTTTACAATAAGTAATCTTTTTTTGCGCTGTATCAAATCAATAATTGCTTCCATTTTTGCTAAAGTGGTTGACTCGCCCGAATCAACAGTATAGCTATGCACACTTTTTTCCATAACTAGTCTATCAATACTGCTAATTAATCGGCTCAAATATTTATAAGATTCAAAAATCGTTTTTGCCCATATTAATTTTTTCATAAAAATCCTCCAAAATTTTTTCAAAAAATCAAAGCATCTCTGCGTTTTGCTACAAATATTATTACAAGATGTTATGAATTGTCAATATTTTAGGACACTTTTTTGCAAATTTTTGTAAAATTTTTTAATTTTTGCAAATCTGTAATATATTTGAGTTTTCAAACAAACGTTCTAAGTATATTTATAAATTATTGACACCTAGTATGCAAATTATTTAATAAGTTTAAAAAATTTTAGTTTTTTGTTTTATCATTTAAATTAAATATGATATAATATTATTATTAATAGTTTAATAGTAAATTGTTATAGAGATTTATAAAGTTGCTAATTTCAATATAAAATATCAAAAAGGTTTCTTTAGGAGTTACTTATGAAAAAATTTTGGTTAAATAGTCTTATCTTGTGCATTTGCTTGCTCGGGTGTCTAAGTGCGGATACCCTATTTGCTAGTGGCACTCAGTTTAATGCCGTCAACACACCTATAAATATTAGCGTAAGTGAAACTACTCCGCAAAGCATTGACGATTTATATTATAATAATAATTCACTTTTTGTTGTGGATAGCACGGGCAAAAATATTTTTAAAATAGATTTAGACACTGACGAACAAACCATAGTTTTTAATGATAATGACATTGTGCCTTTTGATATTGTTATTTCTAATGAACAATTGATAATTTCGTCTAACAATATGTTCGTTTATATTGTAGATTTAAATAATGACAATGCTAGCGAAAGTTTTTCTCAAGAAATTCGCTATTATTATAATAATGGTGAAACAAGTGGTTTAACTTCTACAAACCGAAAAGTAGTAGCGAGTGCTACTGGCGAAGTATATTTTATATGGGATAGTGTAATTGCTAGACTAGATTTAGAAAATGACAGACTTGAACATTTTGCAACACTAAATTATGATGAACAAAATTTAACCTTTACTGACGGAGAATTTTTCGTAACCGAAGACAATTCAACCATTTACTTTACTATTGAAAATTCCATCTATTCTCTTGACACGAATACGAAAAACATAACATTACTAGACAATTCTACCCTAGCAAATCCTAATCAAATTGATTTCTTGACTTTTGACAATTTAGGTAATACCTATATTTTAGACGGCTCAACTTTAATAAAAGCGAACACTACTGGCACTGAAACTGTGACTTTAAGTGATATAAATAATATTGAAATCAATTTAGAAACGGGACAAGTCTATACAGCGAACACGAATCAGCTCTACCTTACAACAATTATAGATGATGCGGGCAATCCTTTTATATTAGGTTACAAAAATGAACCTGCTCCTGTTGATTTAAATGATATTGAAATTTCAAATGAACTTGTAAAAGTCATTGAAGCAAACACAGAAACAAACTTATACACATATAAAAGTTTGCAATTTACTACAACAACCTACGAAATCGGTAAAAAATTAATTGTTTTAGATGAAAGCGATTCTAATTTCTACTATGTTTATGACAGTAATTTTGCCGATAGTGAATTTGGCTATATGCTCGGTTATGTGCTAAAAGACGATTTTAATATTTGCCCAAACACCTTGCCTAGTGATTTTGTATCAAGTCAACAAGGCAAAATTATAGTGCAAGAAAGTAAGGTTTTTGTGCTACCTACCAGTCTAAATATTGATGCTGATACTAAGGCTAAGTTTGCAACAAAACTAGACTACAACACTATTGTAACGATAATTTCCGCTCCTATAATGCCTACCGATGCCGAAAATGTAGCTTTCTATGCAATTAGGCTAACTATTGATGACCAGGAAGTTATTGGTTACATTGACAGTAGAACTGTTATAAACATTCAAGACGAAACTTTGCCAAACACCCCTGTAGCAAATGCTACCACAAGAGCAGAAACGATTGTATATCTTGAAGAAACTTGCGAAACAGAGATAGAAACAATTCCGCAAGGCATAAATGTACGTATAATTAGTAGTGCAGACGGTGTTAGTCATATTCAATATTTTATAGATCAAGACGGGCAAACGATTATTAAAGAAGGTTATGTTAGGACAAGTTTTCTTGATGATGGCACACTTACACTAACTCAGATTTTAGGTATAGTTTTAATGATTTTATCTATTATTATTGCTATTATTATTGCCATTGTAATTAATAAAAGCAAAAAGAAAAAGGAAGAAAGCAACTCTTTATAGCAAATTGAATTTAATTTAAAATTTATTTATAGTACTTTATTTATATGTAAATATTTCTTACCAAATACAATAACATAAGAAATGAAAGAAACTAAGATACTTTAATTAACCATGGGACTATCCCGTGGTTTTCTTATAACAATAAAGAACGCTTTACCATTGTGATAAAGCGTTCTTTATTCTGCTAGTTTCAAAGTTTAATAACCTTCTGTGACTTTTTTATAATTCATTTCATTAATTAAAAACTTAATTATATATTAATTCAACAAATAAAATCTTGATTGCGAATTTATTTTCATTAATTAAATCATTTACGCAAACTTTTTACTAATTAATAACTTAATTTCAAACTTTTTCGCTAAATGAATTTTGTTTATAAACAGTTTAATTGATTTTTTCATTAATTTAATCTTTTACGCAAACTTTCACTAAAAAATCCATTTCTACAAATTAAAGTATTATATATGTATTGTTTTTATTTGTTAATTTTTAAAAACCGTCTAACTGTCCGTCTTGATGTCAATAATTTTTTCTTTTTTAGGTTTAGAAGTCTTTTTCGTTGATTTTTTAGTCGTGGTTGTTTTCTTTGTTTTTGTCGTGCTTGATTTTTTCATAGTTTTGCTTGTAGTTTTCTTTGTTTTCTTGGTTTGGCTAAACTTTTTAGGATTTGCGATTTTCTTGAGTTTCTTTTCTTGTTTTTCAGTTAAAACAGCAATTTTTTCTGGAATTTCTGCTTCTAAATCTATTGCTTTGTGCGGTTCTAGTTTTTCACCTATCAAACTCTTGAAGAAACATCTTCTACGCCTAACTTGTTGAGTATCAAAAGATTTTAAAAATAATTGTTGGACTTTATAATTGTCTTCTAATTGTAGATTGGTTTCAGCAAATTTTATATGTGGGTACTTATCTTTTATTCTGCTTAGAATATTATGAAAAATTATAGACGTCAATGCCTTATCCTTGTATTCCCTACGCACACCGATTAGAGCCATTTCCACAACATCAAAATGCTTTATGTTTTTAAGCACTTTTACCCAACCAAACGGGAATAATTTACCCTGACAATCACGCAAAGATTGAGATAAACACGGGAAAACAATACCAACTCCGACAACTTTGCCGTCTTTATCCACGAGTACAGACATTAAGTCCTTGTTTAAAACCATTTTAAATTGGCTAACTAAACTATCACGCACTTCTTTTTTTATTGAGATTGTACCATAAAGCACGCCGTACGCTTCGTCTAAAACGTCAAAAATTTGGTCATAATAATATTTAACTAACCAACTAATATTCTTTATTTTTAGTTCCTTGATACCTAAACGTTTGGTAACATAGTCACAAAGTTTGGCCGTTCTTTCGTCACTATTAAATCTAGGCTTAAAGCGGTATTCTAGCCAGTCTACTTCCTTTACATAGCCGTTTTGCTCAAATAAATCTTTATAATAAGGATAGTAATATTGAGTATTAAAGGTCGTTATCAAATCAAACCCCTCAATAAGCAGACCTTCACGCTCCATATCGTTAAAACCTAAAGGTCCGTGAATGATTGTCATCTCATGTTCTCTACCCCAATCTTCCACAGCGGTAAACAATAGTTTTGCTACTTCGCCATCGTTTATACAGTCAAAACGGCTAATGCGTACTCGTTTTTCGCCCGTCTTTTCATTATAAAGATTACTAATAATACCGCACACTCGTCCTACAATTTTATCATTGTCATCAAGGCATAGAAAACACTGTGCTATAGCGTCTTCCCCCATATATGGGCTTTTTTTAGGGTTGAGTGCTTTTAATTCGTCTGATTCAAAAGGCGGTACAAAATATTCACAGCCTTTATATAATTCAAGTGGGAACTCTACAAAGTCCTTTAATTGTTTCTTGGTTGTTACTTGTTCTATTCTATACATTATATTCATTCCTTAATAAATGATTAAACAATTTAATTATAACAGCAAACGAAACAAAAATCATCTAATTTGGCATAATTTATCATAAAAAAAGAAAAAAATTCGCTAATTTTGCGAATTAAAAAATATTTTGCCAGTCTATACCTACCATATTTTCAAAAGTTTCTACCACTCGTCTTAGGGTGTTACACTCAACTTTGGCTAGTTCAAAATCTTCATTTTCTAAGTGTGAAAGCACCAAATCTGCTTGTTTGCCTATTTGCTCGATATCTCTAAAATCAACAAACAAGCAAATGACGGCTTCTTTCTTCTCCCACTTGTCAATGATTTTTTGTGCTTGAACTTTGCTAGACTCTAAATCTTTGTTTTCAATTTCCATACTTAGAGTGCTAATTTCTTCTAGCATAGACGAAATGGAATTGTCGGTATAAACTTGCTCCCATGTGACAATTCCCGCTAATGCCACTACCAAAATTAAAATTGCTATTAATTTCTTAGTCATTTTCACCTACCAATTCCCTTGATATTTTAATTGTAAGTTTTTAGAAGTGCCGTCAATAGTTTGAATATAGCACGCGCCACCTGTATCTATTGTAAATATAAGCACGTCCTTTATTGACTCAATTTTTGCCTGTGAAAGTGCTTGCATTATGAAGTCTTCGTCAATTTGTGCCTTTTTTAAGTTTGAATTTACAATCTTGCCACCTGAAACCAAAATCATAGGCAACGTATTTTCTGGCGGATTGAGTTTTAAATTTTCATTCGTTACCGCTGCGCAACTTACCTTTGGAATTACTGTAATTGTACCGTTTGTTTCCACAATAGCATAAAGCACATCTTCTATACTAAAATAGTCGCAACTGCGGATACCTTCCATTAAATCATCTAGCGACATATTTAATTCCTTTAGCGCTTGAAATTGAATTCCGTCAGGAGTAACGACTAGCACGGGTTTACCGTTGATGATTTTACGCATAAATATGCTTTTACGTGCGAGTGAGCAAACGATAAAATGCAAAATGACCAAAGTCGTCAATGGTATTACGCTAAATAGTATCGGCATACTAGTTTGTGTCATAGGTAGAGATGCTATGTCGGCAATAAGCAATGTAACGACTAACTCAAAGGGTTGCATCTCGCCTAACTGTCTTTTCCCCATTATGCGAAGATAAATTAAAACAACTAAATAAACAATTATAACTCTAAATAAAATAATAACCATATCAATATTTTGTTGATATGGTTTGAAATTATGCATATTTAGGCTAATTTTTTATGCTTTTTTGGTTTAATTTTTACTAAAACGCTAGTAATGTCAATTAGTTTAAACATCCAGCAAAGTAGCGCAAAACTACCGCAACTAAGAATTGCACAAAGCGCTATTGTAACAAATTGTGGGAACACGTACATAAGTAGCGGATAAGCCCATTTAGCAATTAATGTGGTAGGAATAATGAAAATTGTCATTAAAACAAGTGGTTTTACTAAGCCTAGTTTGATTTTTAAGTGGCGTTTTAGCATTAAAATATTTAACAGAGTAGTTACTATCATACAGCCACCGAACCCCCAAATAAGAGAATCTACGCCTAAGAACCCGCTCCCGAAAGTGACTACACCTAATAAAATCACGCCACCTAAAATGTTATTTATGAAACTTTTAACTTCTAAATTAAAGGCATTCAAAATACTACTTGTTATGTTACTAAGACCTAAAGGAATCATTATCCACGCAGCACGGGCTAGATAGGTACCGCTAGTAGAGTTTGCGTAAAGGAATTCGCCGATAGGCTCGCCCACTCCCATATAAAACGGAATTACTGCGGCTGAAATAAATAGTGAGAACGCTAGGCACGAAACTATTCGGTTTTGTATTAATGTGTAATCTTTTTTTGCAATTGCAGTAGATAAATCAGGTATTAAAGTAAAACTTAAAGCACCCACGACTGTTGATGGCAAAAATAGTAGCGGAAATGTCATTCCCATAGCCATACCGTAATTTTCCATTGCTTGCTCATTTGTATAACCTGCTAAAACTAACATTGCTGGAAAAAACACGGCAATAATTGGTTGAATTAAACTACTCGTTACCCTTACGCCTGTAACTGGGGTTGCACTTTTAAAAATGGGCTTAAAGTAGTTTTTAGGGTTGCCGAGACGTTTGCCACTCTTTAAGTAAACTATTATTACTAATGTAGCACTCAACACACAAGCAACGGACATTGATAGCCCTGCAATGCTTGCTCCATCGAGTGATGTAAACAACCAGTTTGCCATTATTACAAAGGCAATTATGCGTAAAACCTGCTCTGCAAGTTCTGTCCAACTGACGCTAAAATAACTTTGCGTACCCCACAATGAGCCACGAAAAGCCGAATATACGGCGCTCGCAATGACGGCTGGTAGTAACGTGATTAGTATTGCCATACAGCGTTCGTCCGTAAATAGCCCTGATATAAAATCTTGAAAAATAAGTATTACAGCGCATAGAACTATAGATACGGCTAGTCCTATAATTAAGGCGCTAGTAGTTAAGGAATTTTCTGCCTTTATATCTTTAGTAACTCTATATGATGCCGTAAGTTTAGACACTGCAAGCGGAATTCCGCTAGATACAATAACTACAAGCACCATAAAGACAGAAAATGCCACTTGGTATACCCCCAGCATTTCTGCCCCTAATTCACGGGAAAGGTAAATTCTAAATATAAAACCAAAAAAGCGAGTAAGCACGGAAAAACCAGCAACAATTAAAACTGATTGAAAAAGTGATTTTGTGCTAATTTTTGCTTACCCCCTTAGTCTATTTTTAACTGCATACCTACGAAAATTTTGGTTGATTTTAAGTTATTTATCTTAATTAATCTATCTACTGGCACGTTGTAAGTAGATGCAATATCGTATAATGTCTGCATAGGTTGAACTACAATTTTCCTTCTACCTATATCGGTTAGCCACAGCATACACCCTGCGTAAACACCGCTAAATAATGGGTTATTGCGAATTATATCATCAGGCGAAATATTAAATTTTTGCGCAATACTATTTAAGGTGTCCCCTTCTACACAAGTATAAAGCAATTCATCAACTGCTGGTTTTTCTAAAACTTTAATCATACATTATATTTATTTTTTTATTTTAGATTTTATAACTAAAAATAGAAAAAGTACTTTCTAAGAATAGCAAAATGGCTTATAAAACAAAAAATACTACTCTATTTGTCCGCCCCCAAAAGTTATACTTTTGAAAGTGAGTCTCACTATAGAATAGTATTTTTTAATTTAGTCTTGCAATACTCTTTGGTGGTTTAGAAAGGGTATGCAAAATTATTAATATTCAAAATTATTAGGTAAAATTAGATTAACTAATTTTTATTATGTTTGTCTTTTTGTGCTTTCTTGTCTTGCTGATTACTATCCACGCAATGACTGCACCTAAGACAATTAATGCACCTAATGTTACGATACTAATACCAGCCGTTTGCTTAACTATTGCAATCTTCATATTTTCAGCATCAATACTAAATACAATTTTACCGTCAATAATTTGGTAAGATAGCAATTTTGCTTCGTTATTGTCGTTATATGCATACACGTAAACATTTGAATAGTCGTCAGTTTCATAATCTAGTTCTACCTTAACTACGGCCTCACTAGACTGGTTGTAACCTATTTCGTAAACCTTATCAACAGAACCGTTTACTGCATTTTCTGCACCTTGCAAATCTTTTATCTCGTCTAGAGTCAAGTTGATGTTTTCATTGTCAACATCGCCCGACTCAAAAACGACTGAACCGCCTGTAGTTTGATTTGTTGGAACTTCTACAATTTTTACATATCCACTAAAAGTATTATAGTTTGCGTTTACGTTGCCCGCTTCGTCGCAAATTTCTAGAATGTAGTCATGCTCGCCTATTTGATTAGAGGTAGAGCCGTCTAAGAAAGTAATTCTATAAGGCAAGTTGCACGCAATTTGTGGCTCAAATGCGCTACCAGAATATACAAAAATATTTCTATAAACTACTATTTGAGCATCGGCTTTAGCAATACTGAATGAAATTTGCGTGCTTGCTGAATTGTAATTTTCATTACCAGCAAAACGAATGGTTGCAGTGTAGTCGCCCGCATTTATCGCACTGTCAACAACTTCGCCATTGCGGTAATAAGTGATAGTTAAATCACCCGTGCAATTCAAAGTGGCTGGAATTGTCTTATTTGTACCATCATAGATAAATTGAGTGTCTTCAACAGTAATAACTGCGTCTGCCTTTTGAATAGTTAAATAGGCTTCATTATAACTTAATTCGTAGTTAGGTTTGTCAATTGATGCTGTAATCTTGTAAGTACCAGCATCTTCCCCAGCTTCACGGCTTAAAGTAATTTCAACATTGCTGTTGCGAACTTGGTAAATGTATGCTGGGTCGCTCTCGCCGTAAGTTTTAACTAGATTTGCAATATCTACAAATAGAGTGGCTGGTGTGATTGTAAACGTACCGCCTACAAAAATTATGTCATAGTTATCACTAGTGAGTGTGCCTTGTGTAATGTCATATTGCCCTGCGTCTTCGCCCGCAACACGACTTAACTTGCCACTAATTGCACTAGCAACAAAGTCCTTGTCTGCTGTCCAGATTAGTTCGGTATCATTTGCGCCAAATACTTTGCTTGTATTTTGAGCGATAATAGTAAGTTGCGCTTTAGTAATTGTTAATTTTGCGTCATTTTCTTTAACTGTTACGTTGTAATTTCTATTTGCGCTTGATTTAAAAGTGAGTTTGTACTCGCCTACGTTTTCGCCGTATTCTCTAGTTATATTTAAATTTAAAGTGTCGTTTGGCAATAACTCGCCTGAATTAATCGTATAAGTAAATTCAGGGTCACTAGCACCAAACTCTTTAGTAACTGAGTCTAAACTAATTTCAATAGTGCGTGGCTCAATAGTCAAAGTACCATTCAAAACTGTAGGTGAATAGTTTTTGTTTGCCCAGTCGGCAATTGAAATAACGTATCTACCCACGTTTTCGCCTGCTACACGGGTAAAGGTGATTTTCCCTAAGTCGTCAATCGCACCACTCATTGTAGTTACAGTAAATTCAGGGTCGTTAGTACCATATACTTTTGATACCGAATTAACACGCAAAACAACATTAATCGGTAAAATAGTAAAGACTTCTTCAAGGTAGTTAACTTGATAATTTGGGTTTAGCAAATCTTCATTAACAAATAGCGCGTAACTGCCAGCGTCTTCGCCCGCTTCACGATTAATTTCAATACCTAAAACGTCGTCTTTTACAGTCTCGCCTGAAAGAATTTCGTAAGTAAATTCGCTAGGGTCGTCTGTATTATAATATTTGTTTTGTCCACCTGTGATTGAAATGGTTATAGGTCGTTTATTTATAGTTAGTGTGGTTTCAGCACTGCCTGAATAATTGTCTTCGTTTAATGTTACTAAAATTGTGTACGTGCCTGCCGATACTGGAGTAACGGTTTCGCTATTTTGCAAATATTGAATAGTGTATTTGTAGCCTAAATCTGCGTTGTACTCGTACTGTTCGCCGTCATAAACCTTAGATACGGTATCTAAACTCAATGTAATTTGTTTCTTTGATACTTCAAATTCACCAGTTAGGACATTGCTTGCTGTCGCTGAATTTAATACATACGCGCCGTTTAAAGTGATTTTGTAGGTGTAAACACCTGCTGGCAAACTTATGTTATAGTTTTCTGCAGTATAGGTTTTTTCGTTTGCATCAGTATATTCTATTGTGTAATTTAAAAAGTTTGCACTGTTAGTAATTTGTAGGTAATCGGCAAAATTTTGTACAGCATCGCTACTGTCTACAAAAGACAATTCGTTGTCGGTTACATCTAAGTTAACTAAAGTAAATGTGCCACTAGCAAAGTAAATTTCGTTATCAAGCAAGTAAACTGCGTTTACATAATCTTGCCCAACAAGAGTAGAGATAGGCTCGTCATAGAAGTTAGTAAATTGCCATGTTACACTCTCTATTACTTCGGCTACGTCGGCATCAAACTGCACAACGTCATTTTCCACGCCTAAATATGTGATATTCACAATTCTACGGTAATCTAATCTGACGTTTGCCGTCTCGTTAACTGGGAATTCTATCCTATTATCCTCTACGAAAATTTCGCTTACTTGCTCACCATTAATTAAGTAAGCCTTATAGAAGATGTATTCAATATCGCCGTCTTTAATGCTAGGAGTGATTGTATAAGACACGTTTTGCCCGTACAAACCGCCTAAACTTGTTAGTACTGTAGAAGTTTTTTGTGAATCAAGTAAATTTTGTGTAATTGTATACTCACCTGGCACGGTAACATTGAATTTGGTGCTTGCTTCGTTACCAAACTCGTCAATAACTCTAATGTTTACGGTAAATTCCCCGCCTTTAGTAAAAGTAATCGTGTTTTCGCCGTTAGTTAAGGTTTTGCTCTCTAGAGTAGGAGTCGTGCCGTCAGTTGTATAGTAAATTGTTGTACTAGAATTATCAACTACTGAAGTATTGAACTTGTATTCCCTTGCGGTAAGATTTAATGTAGTGTTTGCAATATTTTCGTCATCAAGAGAAGTAATAGTTACTTCGGGAGCGAAAACGTCAATTTTTTCTTCCACGTACTCAAAAGTAGTTTTATTGCCTACATTGTCATAAACGTCAATGTAGTATGTGCCATTTTCGGTTACGGTAAATTCAGCACTGTTGTCCTTAGTATTTTCGGTAAAGTTAGCAATTTCAGTACCAGCGCTGTTTGGGTCTTGCCCTTTAAAGACAATTTTGTACAGCCCTGATTGACTATCTGCAACATTAATCGTAACTGTCCTAGAATTTGTCCAGTCTGTTGTATTAAAGGTAAACAACTCTTTGGTACTAGATTGAGTAGGAGCGGTAACATCCGTAGAGGTCAATGTAAAAGAAGGAGTACGTAAATAAACGTTTAAATTTCCTGAACAAAAAGTCGCAAAAAACCAATAAGTTTCACCACCATATGATACACTGTAAGTAAATGTGTAAGTATTATCTTGTACCGCTATAGTATTATTTGTATTCCATGTAAAAACGTTAGTACCAATGTCATTATTTTTGTCTGATTCATAGAGATATTCAACAGATGAACTAGTATTGTTTACCCCCGCTAATTTCACATTAACATTTACATTATATCCATCTAATACGGTATATGGTGTAATTGTCAAATAATTGTTTAGCCCTGCATTTTTTAAAGAATCACTTAAGTTTATAGTACTTGATAAAGTGGAATTTGGCTCTCCTAAAGCCCCCATAGAATTACCTGCCGATTGCAAATAATTATGAAAGTAATCTGTACTATTCCTATCATTAGCGTTATTTGCAAAATTGTGGTCGTCGCTATATGTGAAAAAACTATTGAAAGTATTACTATCTTCACTAGAGCCATATAAATTATAGGTTAAAGTTTTAACATTATCTTTTAAAACTAAATCTTCGCTATCAACTTCTACTTTTACGGCTTGAGAATCCACACTATAATCCGACAAGTAAGCATTTGTCTTGTTTCCTGAAACAAATTGGAAAGGGAGCATTACCGCTATTGCCATAATGCTCAATATTGAAATCATTAAACTAAAACTTTTTGTTTTATTCATAATATTTTTACTTTCCTTTTATTTACTTACCTAACATAGAATTTAACATATCACTAGGTATGCTATACCCTGATAATTTTTGCTCTATTGATTCACTACCATCAGTTATTGAAAATGTTTCAGTCAAACTACCTGTACAAGTTGCCAAACCGCTCATAACACTGTATTCTTCTTTCACTTCTACCTTTTCTAAAACCCCTTCAAAAGTTACGTAATAAGTTAAATTTACATAATTAAAACTTGCATCTTGATTTGATAACTGTTTCATTTGTTTTCTATAATTTGCAGTACCTGAATCTGTATTTAAGCCTAATGTGAATTTAAAACCTGTGCTAGTAACTTCCAAATTTGAATATGAAGTTATTGTTGAACTTGTAATTATATAAGAAGTTAGTGAAGATGGATTACCACCATAGATACCTTCATATCCGCTAAGAGTATTCGTTTGCCAACTATCGCTTCCGTAATTTGTGGTAAAATCACTTGATAGCGCTTTTGTTTGGTGGTAATAAACGGTATTAGTATTTACTGAAGGATAATAATATGCAGTTAAAGACACTTTAGGGTCAACTCCAAACACCTTATCTCCGTAATTTTTATTTAGAATTAAATATTTCCCTGTATTGTCTTTCATTTTTAGTGCATCAACTGACTGCACTCCACCAACACCTGCGTCAACCGTACCCGTAGTAGTATTTTTATACCCAGCGGCATCACGCAATTTTTGATAACCATTTTGTACTAACCACAATTCGTACTTGCTAGCATCAACAGTAAAGTTGTAATTCGTAGTAGTTGTCTCCACTCTGGAAGCGCATTCGTTTGTAAACGTGCCTTCCACGGTCTCAACACTAGAATTGTTTTCTGCAATCAATATACCTTGCACTTGATTTTGCCCCGTAAGCCCTTCTATCTTATAATTACCATTGACATCTGTATAAGTAGTCACTCCGCCTGCTGTCATTCGCATACCATATACGCCCGTACCGTTTACTGTAACCTTACCACTGATAGAGTAAACATACACGTATGAAACATTTACTGTCCTAGACCTAGTAAAGTTAATTTCTGCTACAAAGTCTGTCGTGCCGTCGTAAGTAAATTTATAATTATCTTTACTAATGCGGACTTGCATAGTGCCTACTAAATTATTAATAGTGAATGATTCTGTGCTGTAAGTTACGGAGTCTTGCTTATTTTCTGCAGTATATTCTACAGTGTAATTTTCTAGTATTGCACCGTCAATATTTATGGTTATATCATAGTCTAATTCAACTCTAATTGTATCATTAGAGAAGGTGTCCAAAGTAGTTTGATTTGAATTGTAGCCGTCTGCAGTGATTTCAATTTGAACGCCACTAGTTAGTCCCCTAATTGTGTAGTAATTTGCAGTAGCATTCTTTACTATTTCTGCAGTCGTGTCGCCTGAAATGATTACAATATTATAGTTATCTACATTAAACGTATTAGAACCGCTGTGCGCCTGAACTTTTAGTCCGTAAGTTGCGGTAAAGTCTAATGTGGTAGCACCAGTAAATCTATACGTTGTGCCGTAAAACTCATAACCACTCAAAGCAAGTGTTATTATACCACTTTGAGTCAAGCCTGTCAAATTGTATACACCGCTAGAGTCTGTCTTAGCAGTAACCCCGTTAGAACTTACTTGTACATTTTCCAAAGGTTTGCCACCTAAAGTAATCGTACCTGTTACGGTAAATGAATCGGCAGTTATTGTTAAAGATTGATAGCCTTGTACAGTTACAGGGCTGAACACATAGCCTGCTAAAGTAAAGTTTAGGATAGTGTCTTGTGAAAGTCCTAAAATTGTAAATTCGCCGTTTTCATTTGTGTAAATAGTATTTTCGCCGTAAGTTATTGCCACATTTGCAAGATTTCCGCCCGAATACCTAACTACACCAGTTACACTATATGAACCAGTGATATCTATTTCGTTGCCTTGTGAATCTTCTGTAAAGTAGTCATTTGCTAAAATTTCCGAACCGAAATCGTAACCCGTTTTAGTAAATGTGATAATATCGCCTAACTGTAAATTATTTAAAGTAAACGAGCCATTTTCTTCAGTTTTTGCAGTAGAATTACCATAACTAATAGTTACGTCGGCAACTGGTTGATTATCAATATTAATTACACCACTAATGGTAAATGTCAAAATTGCGTTTGATTCATAATTGCTATTTATATCAGCAATTGTATATTCATTGAAGCCGTCTTTTGTAATAGTCAAAGTTACTTTATCAGTTAGCCCTGAGAACTCAAAAGCGCCTGTTTCGTCTGTCGTAAACTCTTGCTCGCCTACCTTTACAAGTGCACCACTAATAAGTGTTTGCCCACTCATTACTACACCCTTTACTGTAAAGGTTGCATTAAAGTTAATATCTGCGCGGTCTTTGTCTGCACTAGAAATTTCGTAAGAATCTAGAATTGTATAGCCGTCTTTTATCGCAGTAATGGTAACTTCGCCCATTAGGAAGGTAAATGCATAATCGCCTAATGCGTCAGTCATAGCGGTTGCACTGAATGAACCGTCAGCATTTGTTGCTCTTACCAAAACACCAGATAGCGCCGTATTTCCGCTAGTAACCTTACCACTTACTGAATAACCAGCAGCGCTAAAACTATATTCGCCACCACTACTTATTGTATATGATGAAGGATAAAGGGTTGTGTCAGTTTCAGTCTCTAAGTAGTATTCACCACTTAAATCGGTAAAGGAATACCTTCCATCTTCGTCGGTAGTTGTTTCATACTTATCAACTCCGTTGCTTAATACCACTTTTGCATCGCTAAATGGCACTTCTTGTCCTAGGTCGTCTTGATTGATTAACTGACCACTAATTGAATAAGTAGCGCTAAACTCTAAATATGTTTCGCTAGTAGTGATTGACTGAGTAAAGTTTAGCCCTGTTACTGTAGGGATAATTGTGTTTTGCCCTGTTACATTTAAACTAAACTCGCCGAGTTCGTTTGTCTCAGTAGTTACTTTTTCGCCTAATTCATTGGTTGCGGTAATTGTCGCACCACTAACTGGTAAATCGCCATTAATTACAGAACCCGAGATGGTATAGTTTAAGTTAACCACTAAATTAGAGTTGTTTTTGTCCGCAATGATTTCACCACTTGCGTTGTAGCCTTCACTTTCTACATAAATAGTTACTGGTTCATATAAATGCAATAAGGAATATTGATTTTCAGTTAATTCCACTAAGTCGCCATTGATATAAACTTGTGCTTGTGGTAAGGCGATTTGTCCACTTACCACACTTAAACTCATATCAAAGTATTTGTTTAGTTTAATTTGTAAATTGTGGTTTTCTAGTGACAAAGTAACTTCTGCCGTCTTATAACCGTCAAGGGTAATTGTGCCTGAGTGCGAGCCTATTAGGTTCTCTAAATTGATTGCGCCTAATTCATTAGTTAAATATTCTTGACTGCCTAAAGTTAATTTTGCGTTTTGCAATGGAGTGTTGTCTTCTAGCACTTGAATCACTGCATCGTAGTACTTTTCGGCATACAAAGTCACATCAAAAACGCTCGTAATAACCAAATTATCCAGTTTGTATTCATCACTTATAAAACTTACCACATCGCCTATTTTCACATTAGGCAAACTGAAGTTACCTAAGTAGTCTGTGGTGTAAGTTTTGCTGTTTACACTTATCTCAAAGTCGTCAACACCTTCTGTACCGTCTAAAATTCGCCCGTTAAGCGTAAAAGTGCCTTGTATTTCTAAGATGCAATTGTCTTTTGTAATAGTTTCATTAGGGAATTGATAAATTGAATGACTGAAAGTGGCAAATTTGTCACCCCAAACATTAGCAATTGTAAATTGCCCCGTGCTGTCAGTTTTTGCTGTCTGGTCACCTATTTTTACATTTACATCAGCAATAGGAGTCTGCCCACTCAAAACAACACCCGTTACATCATACAATTCATAAGCGGTAAACTGTAATTCTTGATTTTCGCGAGTGATTGTTATGTTACTAGGTTCAAAGTGGTATCCGTCAGCCTGTGGAGTAACTACACTGCCTAGCGCGATATCGTTTGCACTAAACGTGCCGTCTTGATTTAATGTAAGAGTCGCGTCGCCCACTGTCATTGTTACTTTTGATGCGTCAACACCCACCACACTAGCAACTATATCAGTTGTACCCGACATTGTAACGTGTGCTGAATCTATATTTACCGTCTTTTCTTCAAACAAGTAGCCGTCTTTTTCTACAACTATTCTGCATTCGCCAGCAACATTAGGAATTTCAAAGTAGCCTAAGCCGTCGGTCGTGGCCTTTGCATTAATATTACCCACAGCATAAACAGTAGCGCCTGCTATACCGTAACCGCTAGAATCCACCCTACCCGTAATGGTGTAGTATTTTTCCGCGATAAAGACCATATTACCCGTTTTACTAGATGCCAGCATTGAACTTGTCTTAAAGTAATAACCTTCGGCCTGCACAGAAATTTCCACAGTGTTACTCAACCCAAAAAAGGCAAATATACCATTGCTATCTGTCAAAACGCTATTTTCAACTAAGTCTGCCTTGACTTCAGCATTTTCAATAGGCTCATCTCCGCAAATCACTTGACCATAAACGTCAAAAGACTGGTTGCTCTCGCCACAGCCCACAAAAACAAATGCCGAACAAAATATTGCTAATATTAGAATAGAAAATAAACCGATTGATTTAACTTTCTGCAAGATATTTCCCCTTTTTAAATTAAAAAATTTTTTACACTCGTTTAATTTTTGTATATTTTATCACAAAATTCTCTATATGTAAAGATATATGCAAAAGTAGAAAAAATTTGACATTTTAACAAATTTTGCCTAACAAAAATTTTTTTAAATACATAGTATTTAACTTTTTTAGATTATCTAAGCAATTTTTTTGTAGTTTTTAAAAGAAAAATACGCAAATTAATAACCTTTGCGTATCTTACTAAAACTTAAATAATGGCTTAGGAGTGAATTTGCACCATTTTGCAATCAAATTTGAAGGAAATAACTCTAATCTATTATTATAAATATTTGCTACATCGTTATAGAAACTGCCTGAAATATTGATTTGCTTTTCTAGTTGTTCTAAATCTTTTTTTAGTTTCAAATAATTCTCGTTAGAAATTAGGCTAGTTTCATTTTGGTATTTTGCTAGCATACTCTTTATATTGTCGGATAAGATGACTTCGTTTTCCAACTGCTCTTGAATATTTTTGCTTGCTAATGCCAAATTGCGCGCAGTCATTATTTCTTCCGTTTGATTGTCACTAGTATTTACGCAAGAATTAATAATTTGAATAAAGGCTGGCACTAAATCGCAACGCTTTTTAAATTGCGCATCTAGTCTAGCAAAACCGTCTTCCGCATTGTTCCTTAAACGCATTAAAATATTATAAGAAGCAACAAATAAAGCGATGCCTATGATTACCATAATAATTACAATAATGCCTAAAATAACACCTATGATTGCACCAACGCTCATTTTAAAGTCTCCTAAAAATCTTTTTTATATTATTATAACTTTTTTGCCTCTTTTTTTCAACTAAATATAGGAAATAAAAAAATAAAAACGTAAAAATTTACGTCTTTATTTGTGTTATTTTGACATTGAATCGCTATTTGTATTTGCTGCTTGATACTCAGCAATTACTTTTACCAATTCTGCTGCCGATTTGTTGATTTTGTTAATCTCTGCTTTGCTTGCTCCACGTGCTTTCGCTTGCTCGGCTTCTTCTTTAAGTTTAGCAATCAATTCTTTGATTTTCTTTATGTTGCGAGTACGCTCGGCCTTAGTTGCGTTTGTTGCTTTTTCCATTGTCTTTAAAGTTTTATCAATTTGAGCACGCAGTTCTTCTTGTTGCTTCTTCAAGCGCTCGTTTTCTGCTTCAATTTGTTGTTGCAAAGCCACCAAATCTTCATTTTCGGCATATTTTTTCTTGTCTTTCTCATCTACGTCTTTTTCTTTCTTGTCTGCATCTTTTTCTGCTTTTTCTGTGTCAGCCTGTACTTCCTTAGCGCTTTCTTTTGCTTCTTTTAAGTCTTTTTCAGCCTTTTTGTCTTCTTCCTTATCCGTAGATTGAGATTTAACTTCTTCGTCTTTTAATTTCTTAGCAGGTTTAACCTTTGCAGTCTTCTTTACACTACCCTTTTCGTTCTTACGTTTAGTTTGCTTTTCTTCCTTAGGTTCTTCGGTTACTTCTTTATTTTCCTCTTTTTCCTCTACAGGAACCTCTTGTTCTTGAGATGTTTCTTCCGTAGGTTGTGCAGTCTCTGGCTCAACAGGTTGCGCTGGTTCTTCTACAATAGGTTGAGTTTGTTCCACTGGTTGCTCGGCATATTGTTCAACATAAGGCTGTTCCATAGGTTGCTCTTGCATAGTTGCGTCATAATTTTGAGCGTTCTCGTAACTATAATCTACAGGATTACCATTTTCATCAACATAAGGTTGCTGGTAAACTGGATTCCCGTTTCCGTCATAGTAAACCTCTTGTTGTGGTTGCTCCATATTTTGAGTTTCAACATAGTTTTCAGGATTTTGTGCATAGTTATCTGCATAAACAAGGGCTTGCTCTACTGGCGCTTCTTCAACGAATGGAGCATTCATATCTTGTGGTTGCTGGTCTGCATATACTGGCTGCTCGGTTACCTGGCTAAAGTCTTGAGCCATCTCTGGGTTTACAAAGTTAGCATCTCCACTTGCTGTCTCGGTGTATTGAGGTTCAGTATAAACAGGTTCGCTAGCAGTTTCTGTAGTTTGTACAGGTGCTAGTTGAGTAGATTCTTGAGCGACATTATCTCTATTACGCTTTTTGTTCCTTTGCTTGTTTAATTGCTGACGTAAGTTGTCTAATTCAATATTACGTGCTTCTACCAAAGTATCGCGTTTTTCAATATCGCGTGAGAACTCTTTAACTTTTGCCTTAAGTCTAGCAATAACCATTTCCATTTCGTGCATTTGCTCTGAATTATCACGAGTGATTCTTTCGTTTAACTCTTGATATACTTTAGTAGCAAATGTGTCGTACTCAGATTTAAGGGCTTCTTCAACTTCCTTCTTGTTCTCGTCAATAATTTCCTTACGTTTTTGAATTTCAACACGCAAAGCATCGCCTGCGACTTTTTCTTTTGTAAGCATAGTCTCCATATCTTTTTCTAGAGTGGTACGCTTATTCATTTCTTCAGTCGCTTGACGACGGTTGTAGTTGATTTCTACCCTATTAGTAGTTTCAGCCATTGCCTTATCAAGTCGCTCTAAGTTTTCCTTAATAGCCTGCAACTTCCTATTACCTTCACGCTCAATATCTTCCATATTGGCTTCTGATTTTTGCAATTGCTTTTCTAAGTCGTCAATCTGCTTTTGAATGTCTAGTTTAGATAGTAAGAACTTCTCACTCTCTTGCACGGCTCTTTCCATTAATTGCTCGCCATTGATACCCAAATCGGCAAAGTTGTAAGGGCTCAAATTTGCTTCGTCCTGTTTAGCCTTTTCAAGTAAGCGTTGCTCCTCCATAGCGCGTTTTTCAAGATACTCGCGCAGTACAGGGATACCTGCATCAATTTCTTTCTTAGTAAATAGCAATTCATAATCAACGTAATCAGGCATAGCACTAGTTGCCTTGTCAATGTTACGCACGAAAGTGGTAAACAAATCATAAAGATTGTGGTTTACAGTTGTGTAGCTAATATGCAAACACATACAGAACAAACTACCAAAAAGCACGCAAATAAACGGAATTATAGCAACTTGCAAGATTAATGTAAGTGTTAACCCCATATCGCCCGCACTTACTGCAATATTAGCCATTCCCAAAACTAAAGATAGAACAGCCAAAACAATAGTTACATAAGCAATTTGCTTCTGCACCATTAAAATTGCACTATTATACAACGGACGTTTTACACAATATTCAACCGTCATATAACGGCTAGGGCTACCTTCTCGCTCTAGCATAAACAATTGCCAACGGTCTCTAATACGGCGTGGCAATTTTTTCATTTTTTGGTGGAACTCCACTAAGTTATCATCGTTTACCTTAGGATTATCTTTTAGGTATTTGTTAATCCTTTTCATTTGGCGCATCGCTCTATTTTCGTAGCACCAAATCAAACGAAATATACTCGCTATAAAAATGGCAGCCATAATACCGACAAAGACATATAACAAAACATCAAGATTTATAGAGCCTAAAAAACTCTTAAAAAAATCAATCATTGTATCTATGGCGGTATCAGCACCTAAAAATAAAATCATAATAAACTCCTATTTTTCACAAAAATTTGTCTATCTTTGTATATTCATTATACAAAACAGACTCATTCATTGTCAATTAATATTAAGCGTTCTTGCAAAAAAAAGTAAAGAAATTTTTTATTTATTTTGCAATTCAGCGCTCCTTCAACTGCTTTTTGGTAGCAACGCATTTGTGTAAAGTAACTTTTTGCCCTTTGCTCTACGTTCTTAGTATTGCTCGTTTTATAGTCAAAAATGTATATTTCATTGTTTTTTACAGCAATTAAATCTACTACCCCCTGCACTAAAACTTTGTCGTCTATACTGGAATTTGTCAATTCTTTTAGCGGAACGTACATTAAAAACTCTTGCTCGCGGAAAAGTCTAGCATTATCTACAAAAGGCTTTAAGTTTTGAATAGCCGAGTATATCTTGCCACAATCTATCAAATTAAATTCTTCTATGCTTAATTTAGTTTGCAAAAAGTTCGTTACATCCATTACACTTGCTAAATCAAAGTCAATTAATTGCATTGCTTTATGGTACGCAATACCTACCGCTGTATCTACCTTACCCGTTTGCCCTGAGAAATTTTCCGAAACGTTAAAGTTTTTAGGCTCGTAGTTTTGGCTAATTTCGGGGTCTTCGTCTTGTCTATTTAGCATTGTTACCGTATTTTTTAGTGCGGTTTTAGTATTCTTGTCAAAATCATACACAAAGTCGCAATTTTTCGTCAGTATGTCGCAAAATTCGTCATCTTGCTCTACATTAAAGTTATTTTCTTTATTTTCGTCTATTTTTATACTTTTTTCGCACGGAAAAACTTCAAAATTAATAAAATTTTCGTCATTTATTTTATGGGTTAGATGCTTAATATTTTTTAATTTATCTATTTCATCTTTATTTAAAACGGACAAAATTAAATTCATATTGTTGTTTGTAATTTTTAGCGCATAAGGGAGTGTGCTACTAGCAATTTTGTCTAAATTTGTGCTACCAGTAATAAATAAATGATTTTTTGCCCTAGTCATTGCAACATACAATAAACGCAAGTTTTCGGCAAAACGTTTATTATTTAAGGCAATTTTTATAGCGCTATGAGAGACTGTCTCTTTTTTTACACGCATTTCGGTATCATATACATACATACCTACGCCCAGTTCGGAATGAAGTAAAAAGTCTCCGCGCATTTCTTCCATATTAAAACCATGTCCTGTATCCACTAAAAACACAATAGGATACTCAAGACCTTTACTGTGGTGCATAGTTTCTACACCTACCACACTTACGCCCGTGTTATTCTCAGGAGTTATTTTAGGCATAGAGTCATTTTCTTCAACGCTAGCAATATACTCACACAAATCGCCATTAAACCTTTTACCTATAAAACTATTTATGTACCCTTGCACATTCCTTACTCTATTCTGCCCACCGTCAAAAGCACTGATAATTTCTAGGTAATTTGTCTTATCGCAAAAATCAACTAGCAACTCATAAATTGTCTTATTTACCAAAAACAATCTGCCGTCTTCAATCAAAGTTAGCGCGCGTTTTAACTTGTCCCCTATATTATCATATATATTATAGTTAATTATACAGTCATAAAAAGTTTCGCTCTCAGGCGAGTTTAGACGAATACGGGATAGTTCGTCTTCATTTAAATTAATAATAGGCGAAATCAAAAATTCTGTTAATTTAATATCATCTGTTTTATTATTAACTAAATATAGATAGGTGTATAGTAAGTTTACTTCATACTCACCAAAAACGGTTTCGCGCTCAATAGGTGCAAGTGGCAAGCCTAAATCGGTGAGTTCTTTTAGTAAAATATCCAAATAATCACTACGTGTGCGAGCAAGCAAAGTAATATCGTCTAGCCTTATATCTCTAAATTTGCCTGATTTTGCGTCATAAATTTGTTTCTGCTCGTGCAACAACTGTGCAATTTTAGAAAAAATGATGTTGGCTTCCGTTTTTGCATAACTTTTTTCTTCGTCTTCTAGAACAGGTGCTGTACTTACCTTGTAACTCTCAGTAGGTATTATTTGCTGTTTTTCTTCCTTTTCCTGCTCCACGATTAGCACTTCTACCGAAGGAAGCGAATTTTGGCTAGATTTGAACTCCCTACCCGAAACCATTTTGTTATCGGGCAAATAATCAATTCCGCCTAGTCTTTTAGTCATTAGCACACCGAATACTAGGTTTACTACGTCTAAGATTTTTTGGTCAGTACGATAATTTTCGTTTAATGGTAAGGAAATTGCACTCTCTAGACTACTATCGGCGAATTTAGTCTGCTTGTCCAAAAAAATCTGCGGATTTGTATTCCTAAAACCATAAATACTTTGCTTTACGTCGCCCACCAAAAACAAGTCTTTAATCTGGTGAATTTTA
Organism: uncultured Clostridia bacterium; assembly: GCA_944384375.1. Lineage (GTDB taxonomy): Bacteria > Bacillota > Clostridia > Christensenellales > UBA1242 > UBA7867. Next base: position 55,312 of record CALWTE010000002.1, read on the forward strand.
TTTATAATGCCTTCTTGAATGTCGTTAATATCTTGATACTCATCTACATAAATTTGTTTGTATTTTTCACGCACTTCGGCTTGAACTTGCGGATTACATAAAATTTGATACGCGTAATGCTCTAAGTCAGAAAAGTCTAAAATATTGTTGTCTTTCTTTAATTTGCTATACTTTTTTGTAAACTTTTCAACAAGGTTAAACATTGCAAACACGACGTTTTTACTCGCCTGCAAGTCTTTGCTGATTTCGTTTAAATCACTACTTAAATAAACATTATCACGCAACTTTGCTAGCACTTTGCTAAAACTCGTCTTTAGTACGCTAGCGTCTTCTTTAAGTTCTAAACACTCGGCATCGTCAGTTCTAACAGACAAAGTGCTTAAATTTAAATTAAACACTAAATAATGATTTTGTGAAAACGTGTTTTTTGTACTAATCTTGCTTAATTCTGTGATATACTCGCTTAATTTTTCGCTTAAAGCATCAAAGCCTAAAAAGTCGGCTTCTTGCTTTAAATCAGCAAAACTCTGCGTAAAATAGTCAAAAACTTCGCATACATACCTGTTTATTACGTCTGTATATGCATTTGTATCAATAGTCCCTAAATATGCATTATTTACTCTATTTTTAAAGTCGTCTATGCTAGGTTGATTTGTCAAAAAGTCGTAAATTTTAAAGGCGTATTTTTTAATTTTATCAAAACCGCGCTTGTCGTCAAACGTATTAGCAAGTAGTAAAAAATCTGCGTCTTTTTTCTCCGCCAACTCTGTGATTAGGTTGTTTATCGCACGATTTTTTAGGCTGAGAGTGTCGCTTTCTTCCCCTATTGCAAATGCTGAATCTATATCAATAGTATAAAAATATTTCTGTATCAATGTTTGGCAAAACTTATGCAAAGTACAAATATCGCTCTGCCCCATTAAATCAACTTGATTAAGCAAATATTTTCGCTCATTACTGTCCAAATTGTCGTCATTTAATAATTCTAGCAACTTATCATTCAGTTTTAAGCGCATTTCGTTTGCCGCTGCATTAGTAAAAGTAACGACTAGCAATTCGTCCACAGAAACGTTGTGTTTAATAATATTTTCAGCAATTCGCTCAATCATTACGAAAGTTTTACCACTACCCGCCCCCGCGGACACTAAAATATCTTTATCTTTGGTAAAAATCGCTAACTCTTGGTTTTGATTATATTTCATTTTCTTTTTCCTTAAAATTAAAAGTATCTAAATCAACTTTAAAGTTTTCTTTGCGTTGTTGTTTTTCTATCAATGTGCCTACTCTACAAATCTTTGCATAAGGGCAAAAATCACAGGCGTTGCTCGCAAAAAGGGGTTCAATAAGGCCTTGTGATATATCATTTAAGGCATTTTCTAATACTTGCACGGCATAATTTAGAATATTTTTAAACTGTTCTTCACTAGCCACCACGCCTATTCGCTTATCAAACACAAATTCACCGCTAGTTATATTCGTCTTTGAATTGCTGATTTTTACCTTTATAATGTCACTTTCCGTATGTTCAAAACTGATTTGGTTGTCTTGTGCTAGTGCGTTTACCGCATTATCAAGAGTAACTCCTTGCATACAAAAGCCCGAATATCTGCTAAAAGGCGTCTTTTCCAAATATTCCTTATGTACTGGCAAATAATATGCTCCGCCTACTTGAATTCCTAGTGCCGATAAAATTACTTGTAGATAGTAAAACAACTGTATTTTTTTACCTAAATAGAAATTCAACAACTTAAAATCGGCGCTATATTTGCTCGTCTTGTAATCAATAATTCTTAAACGATTATTAAAAATATCTGCTCTATCTATCTTACCGCTTACTTTTACTCGCCTATTTGTATTTATAATGGCAATTTCGGGCACAGGCACAAAACCTTCCGTACCGAATTTGGCTTCTATAAACTTAATTTTATACTGCGAATGGCTCAACTGATAGTTTATGGCTTGACAAGCGCGTACCGCTTCGCTTTTTAGTGCGGATAGAAAAGTTTCATTGTGTCCCGCAAAAATTAGATATTCAAATTCCTTTAACTGCATAATTTCGTCAAACATTTCGGTAACAATGCTTTCTATTTTGTTGTCTTCTTGCACACCACATTTACGTACAAGTCTGCCGAACCTTTCCAAAACAGCATGTAGAATATTACCCACATCTACCGCTTCAATGCGTGCTGTCTTTTTTTGTTTGAGTCGCAAACCGTAAGTTAAAAAATGCGCGTACGGGCAGTCGTAAAATTTTTCAATCTGCGTTACGTTGACTTTATCTTTGGTAAAGAACACCTTGTCGGGGTTACTTAATTTTGCTACTTTTACTTCATTATTCTTTATTGTTTTGAAATTTTCTAGCAACTCATTATAGCCGTATTCGTTTAGGACTTTATACGCACTACTGAGATTTTTCTTGCTTATTTGAGTATTGTCTAAATTATTTAAAAAGCCGTCTAGAATTAAATGTTTGTTTAACCATAAGTAGCCTAGTCTTTGCTTTTGCCCGCCGAAATAGTTATCGTCTTTTAGCATTTCGCTTAAACTAATGCTTTCAAGATTTCCGCCCCTAAAAGCAAACATATTTGTTAGCGAGTTAATCGCCCCCGCTGGCTTACATTCTTCTGCGTCATTATTTAAAGGGTATGAGACAATCAAGCCTTTTTTAGCATATGAAAAACTTTGCAAAACACTAAAACGACTACGTTCGTTTACCTGCCTAATAGTAGGCGTGATTTGGACACTGAACTTGTCTAGCGCCGAAATATCTTTGTCCGCTATTAGCCCTACGTCGTTTACAAATGCAGGAAAATCGCCATCTACTGCGCCTAGTATATAGTAATAATCGGTTGCCGTGAACACACTTTGCAAACTCTGCCCCACATACACGCAATCCATACTCATAGGCAAGGGCGAAATAGTAATTGTTGACGTTCCTGTTTTCCAGATTTTATTGAATTCGGCAAAATCACATTCCGCCTGCCCCATTATATCTCGCATTTGAGTTAGCACGTTATCTAGTTTATTAAAATTTTGCCTAGCGATACTATTTCTCTCTAAGTCGCCATCTTCCAAATATGCTTGCGCTAGCCCGTCTAGATTTTCGGCAAATTGCATTTCTTCCAAAAATACGTACGTACTTGAAACCATTTCGGCAATGGTTTTGCTAATTTCTATATTTTTTGCAAAGGTAAATAGTGGCATTAAGTTTTTCCTAATCTCTAAGAACTTTTCAAAATCGGCATCTTCATTCTTGGGGGCGGAAATTTCTTGAAAATTCTTCCCAACAAAGCAATATTTATTTACCACATTTTCAAAAACTTCACAATCGGTAGTACTCAAACCTATCAATGTATTTTTAATAAAACGCAATACGTCTTTTGCTTGAAATCCGTCTTGAACGCAATCAAATGCCGATTGAATGAATTTGTAGCCTTCTGAATTTTGCAATTTAAAAGGCAAATCTATCCAAACAGGTATTTTATTTACTGCAAAAACTTTCTTAATTATTGGTGCATAACTCTCTAGTTTTGAGCAGTTTACCGCAAAATCTCTAAATCTCGCGCCGTCCTTTACTTTGTTTAATAAGTCTATTGCTAGCCACTCTACTTCTTGTCTACGATTACTCGCAGTATACAGACGAACAGTCGTGGTATCGGGCAATTCAAATTTGCTAGGTTTAATTGCTATTAGATTGTCTAAAATGTGGTTTGTCCAGTTTGGCAAAGTAGAGTTTGCACTTAAAAATGTGGGCGTGATATTTAAATTTTTAGATAAAACTTGCAAGTTGTTATACATTTCTAGGTTGTAGATTTCTGCGTTTGCCTGTTCCCTTTTAGGCAAAGTAACACCTATATTTACACTATTTGCCTGACGCGATAAAACTTTAACTACATCTAACCCTTGATTAGTCATACTATCAAAATTACAGAAATGCACGTCGGTACGCTCAAAATCACGACTATCTGCAATATTTTCACACAAAAGTTGCAATTTGTTATTTGAGTCAATATAGACGTCACTTAAATATTCTTCATAATATTTATAAATCAAAGCGATGTCGTGTAATTTTAACTGTAAAGACTTATTCTTTATATTCTCTATACTATTTAATAAATCTATAGGAGAAATTTTACAAGATTTAAGTTGAGCAATAGAGTCAAACAAGATACTAGCAAAAGAAATTGTCTTAATCGTGCTACCAAAACAAAGCAATTCCTTCTCGTGCTCGAGCAGTAGCATTTCTATTACCATTGTAGCACCTAGACTAGATAACACTTGTGGAGCATTAAGCCTAGCTAGCATTTTACTAGACATTCTAGCAAAACTCACCACTTCTACATTGAATGTAGCGACTAAGTTTAGTTTATCTAAAATCAAACGCTCCATAGTTAATGAAAACCTATCAGGCACTATTACTAATTGGCGTCTGCCTTGAATTAGTCCTTGTCCTATCAAATCAATTTGGGTGTCATTTATATCAATAAAGTTAGTACCAGTAATTATGTTTAATCTCATAAAAATTTCTCCTAAGTAATATTCTTTATTATACCATAAAGTAGGAATTATTGCATTTGTTTTTTTTAATTTTTTCTATTCAAATTTTAGTCTAAATTTAAGTACTATGCATTTATTAAAATAGGTACTATGCATATGCATAGTACCCCTATTTTAGGCAAAAAGTGGCAATTTTAATTAGTTTTTTGCTCGCTAACAACTAATGAGTTAATAAAAGACTTTAATTCTTCCATTTTAGAACTTGTGGCTAGCGTGTTAAGAGTTAAGAAACTAGAGAGCATCTTTTCTTGTGAAGACTGCAAATTTTTTTGAGTCTCCGCTATTCTTTCTTTTAATTTTTCGTTTTGTTCTTTTAACTCTTTAATCAATATATTTTTTCGTCTTAAATCTATTAAACTTTTCTCTAACTGTGAGTTTGCAAACTCTGCTTCCCTAATCAAATTTTGTTCTATTTCGTCTTGTGCCGATTTTTTTACTAAACGAACTAGCCCCCAAAAAAGCGATTGAATTTCATTTTGCGTGATTGGTTCTACTTTCTTTTTTGGTAACATAACGATATTATTATACTTTATATCTCTAGTTTTGATATTTTTTTGTTTGTATTCGTCCAAAATTGCACGCACTTTTTCTGGTTCTTTCTTTAATAAATTGCGGAATTTGTTTTGATATCTAATCATCTTTTTTGTATCGCCGTTTGCTAACTCCATACAACTTTGGCGAATACTCTCTTTTCTGTCAAAGCGTAAAAGTTTTCGTAAAAGAATATTTGTCTCGCTATCGGAAAAATGATTTGTCTTTAAATCGCTATCAAGTTTGTTTGCCTTAATTATTTTTTTTATATTAGGATTGCTGTCGTATTCTTTTATTAATTTATAATAAAAATTACGCACGCTAAATGTTTTTCTGTTAGTTTTATCGGCAAATTCTTGAAAAGCTTGAACTAGGTTGTTGTAATTTTTTTGCTTAATTGTGTGTAGTAAGTCCTTTATGTCTGTAATTGTCCACCCTAAAATTTTATCTTTACTTTGCATTTTCTCTCCCCTAAAATATTATTTTTCACTATGTAAGTGTTGACTAGTTTTGAATTTTTTAGACAAACAAAAGCATAATTTATTAGAATTATAAATAAAATACTGCGAGGTTATAGAATGAACAATTACTACATTCATCTATATAGCGAAATACCTGCCGTATTTATGATAGACGGTAAACAAGTTGGTTTTGTGGAATATCCAAATCAAAGTATAGATATCCTATCTGACCAGCCTAGTTTTTTACTATATGTTTACCCGACCATACCAAAACAAAATTCAAACACTGCGATTTCATATTCAGCCGAAATTACTATGAATGCTGGCAAATTATTTTGCGACAATAGTAATATTGAAATCACCTATTATGGCAAATCACATTTCAAAATAAATGCTACCCCCTTATATGTCCACTCACAAGCAAAAAACATTCCGCCCTTTTATCAAAAAATTGACGATTACACATTCAGCATTATAAAGGGAACGCTATTTGCACAAAGTAAAGAACATAACTTTTATTACCCACTGCCTTGTGATTTAGATAAAATTAATATAAAAAAGATAAATGATTTTTTTGTTTTGTCGGCTACTGACGAGACGGGACAAAATTATATTTTAATTCTAAATGCAAATTTGCAATTACAATTTGATGCACTTGCTGATAAAATTGAATTTGACGGCAAAACTGTGGTAACACTGCAAAACGTTTATGATATTGCTCGGCATGGTTTGGTAAAAACTTTTAATCTTAACAAAACAGGCTTTGTAAAAACGCAACAATATTCCGTTTATACTCAATCTGAGCCTGTATCACCCGCAAATTACAGAGCGTTGCCGTGGGCCTTTATGGAAGCGGTAAATATTCAAAACTACACACTTGCCCGCTCTTACTTGCACCCAAACTTAAGTCAAGTTTTAAAAGATGAGCATATCAGCGCATATTTCGGCGACTTTTTGGAAGTTTTGCCGTCATTAGATAACGACTACTCCGTTTTGGCTCTCGTTTACTCAGGCAATCCACGTTTTGTAAAAAACTACAAGTTTGAAATAATTGAAAACAGAATTTATAATATTGATTGTCAAGATTAATCATTTTAGTTGTAAAATTGCTATAATTTTGGTATAATAATACAAGAAAAATTTTTATGGAGAGTTAACTTTGGACATTTTTATAATTTATTGGTTACTAGGCATCATTGTCGTGCCTGGAATTATATTCGCAGCAATTGCTCAAGCAAAGATATTTTCCACATATAACACATACAAGCAACGTCCTGCTTCTTGTGGAAAAACTGCTGATGTGGTGGCACGTGAAATACTAGACAAAAACGAATTGGAGAATGTCATTATCACGCACTCAAACGGCGGAGACCTTTCAGACCACTACAACCCAACAAAAGAAACAATCGGGCTAAGCAATGGTGTTTATTCTAGCGATTCAATCGCGGCACTTAGTGTCGCTGCACACGAAGTCGGCCACGCAATTCAACGTAAAGAAGGCTATTTTGCGTCTAAAATACGTTCATTTTTAGTGCCTGTTGTGAATTTTTGCTCCGTTATGTTATGGCCACTCGTAATTATCGGCGTTATTATTAACATTGGTGCGGCTTGGGATTCATTCGTCGGGAATCTGTTCCTATGGCTGGGTATTGCTTTCTTTGGTGTGTCGGTTTTGTTTAGTTTAATCACCTTACCCACCGAACTTGATGCATCAAAGCGTGCAATGGTGCAATTGCAAGAAGGCGGATATATAACCACCGAAGAAGAAATTACAGGTGCAAAAAAGGTATTAAGAGCCGCTGCGATGACTTATGTTGCGTCTCTTGTTGTGTCTATACTCAACCTTGTCCGCTTTATACTTGCCGTTTGGCTAGCGCGTGAATAAAGGTTTTGTTACTAAAAATTCAAAAAAATAAACCTAAATATTCGTATTTGGTTAAGTAAAATTAAACCTATAAAATCATTTTAACCATAAAATTGCAACTATATCATACTGAGTTAAAAAAATTAAAATTAAAAATTCATATTTCATTAACAAAAACTAAAAGTATAATTTTTTGTACGAAAAATTAAAAAAATGTTAATTTTATATTTAAAACTATAAAAAACAATAAAATTTTGTGTTTGATTAAACTCTTAAAAACTAAAATGCACAATATTTTTTAGTGTTTATAATATAAAAACTCTATCGCGGTGTGATAGAGTTTTTTGCTTTAAAAGCAATTATATCTTTTGTTTTAAAAATTACTAGAGCTTTTGTTTTAAAAGTAAAATGTAAAAAAATCATTTGTTAAGATTTGTCATTTTGGAAAAATATGCTTTGAGAAAAATATGCAAAGTATAAACTTTTTTCATAAAATATATTAAATTTATAAAATATATTAAGATTAATTAACCTATTAGATTTATTTGCAAAATAATAAATTATTCGTAAAATATTAATTTAGCACGATTTGGTTATCTAAAAATCTAACCCAAACTCCCCAGTCTTGTGCTTGGTTTTTGAGAAATTCAAATGGGCTATTCCCTAACTCTTGCAAAGTTTCATTTTCTAATCCTAATGAATCTAAAATTTTGTCTATGCAGTATTGATTATCTTCACCTGTTAACTGATTGATTTGCACCGTCACATTACTTGTATTACCTGTATAAATGTCGCGTTCGGCACTCAAAGTAAGGAAAATTTGAGTCGGCATATTATCGCCCGAAAAAATAGGCAAAATAGCAGAAATTTCACTAACATTAATGTAAAATTTTGCCGAATATGAAACAGTCGTTTCTGTCGTCGCAAAATCTAATTGATAAATTGAAATTGCAAAATCGTCAGAGTACTCGCTCAGCAAAAGCGATTGTACAACATAGTTAAAAAACACCGCTATTTCATTGTTATTTAGGCTCAAAGTATTCGTAAAACTCACTTCGTTACTAAAAAATACAGAAGTATTTAGCGTGTTGTTTGATAAAAATAAATTGCTGTTACCTGTTACGCTATTTCTAATTTTATTGTGAAAACTAGTTAAATCTGCGTCCGTAATTTCATTGCTAAAAGCACTTTGATTGTATTGCCTATTGATAAGTTCAACAAATTTTTCGTCTTGCGAGTACTCTTCATCGCTATTTGCAAACACCACAAAAACAGTTACCAAAATTATTGCTATACCTATACATAATAGCAGTAAAGTTGATTTCCCGCATCCACCCTTACCTTTAGACTTTGATTTGTTTTTCTTTTTCATTTTTATAATTTAAAGTCCTTTAGATGCGAAATTAAATTTGAAGTGGTTTCAGCAGTTTGTCCTCCTGATTTGTGGAAAAATACAAAATATACGATTACTCCTATTATTGCGATTACAATTAACAGTTTAAATAATTTCCAAAAGCACATACTTCCCTCACTTTATATAATACTAATTATACAAAATAATTTTATAATAAATCAACCGCTTTTAACTAAATTTTTGTTTTAGACAATTTTTTTAGAGAAGAAATTTACAAAATAACAATTTTGGCATAGCTTGATTATTTAAGTTTTATAATCACTTTATCTACTAAGTAATATTTTTATCCAACTCAGTTTTGCATCTCTCCTCGTTAATACACTTTTAGTAAAAGTAACATAACTTTTGTAGTCAAATAATAGTGCAGTGTAGTTGACTTTTACATAATGATTTTATATAATAATTAAAGTAAAATTTTATTTTTAAAAGGTAAATAAAGGATAGAAATTATGAATATTTTGGTAACTGGTGGGGCTGGTTTTATCGGCTCGTTATTATGTGAAAGATTAATAAAAGACAATCATACGGTCGTTTGCGTAGATGATTTATCTGCGGGAAAAGTGGAAAATTTGCAGGAAATTATGGCAAATCCTAATTTTAAATTTGAAAAACTAGACATCAATGATTTAACCGCGTTGATTAGCATTATTCAAGAAAATAATATTGAAATGATTTATCATTTGGCGGCAAATAGTAGCATATCGGAAGGCAGTAAAGATACGGGCATTGATTTAAAAAGGACTTTTCAGACGACTTACAGCGTGCTAGAAGCCATGCGCTTTACAGGGTTGAAAAAACTATTTTTCTCGTCAACTAGTGCGGTTTATGGCGATAAAGGTAGTGCGGCATTAATTGAAAATATGGGAGACTTATTCCCTATCAATTATTATGGCGGAGCAAAACTGGCTAGTGAGAGTTATATTTCTGCATTTGCAAAAATGAATGATTTTGATGTAACTATCTTCCGTTTCGCAAATGTAATCGGCCCGCACTTGACACACGGTGTAATTTTTGACTTTATTAAAAAATTAAATGCTAACCCACACGAATTGCAAATTTTGGGTGATGGGCATCAAACAAAACCTTATATTTACGCAATTGATTTGATAGACGCAATTTGCCTTACGACCTATAACTTGCAAAGTGGCATAAATATTTATAATTGCGGTGTGGAAAGTAGTTCTTCTGTAAATGAAATTGCCGATATTATTTGTAAAAAACTCGGGCTAGAAAAAGTTGAATACAAGTACACTGGGCAAAAAATCGGTTGGGCTGGCGACGTGCCTGTATATACTTTTGATATTTCTAAAATCAAAAAATTAGGATGGAGTGCAAAATACACTTCTAACGAAGCGGTTGAAAAAACCGTTGACGACTGGCTAAAAGCACATGGTAATTAAAAATAGAAAACTTAAACACAAAACTTTATTAGTTTTGTGTTTTTTGTTACTCATTTACTTTTTTAATATAAATATAATTTTTTAATAAAGAAATAAAATAAAAAATAATTTTTACTTTACCGTTGACAATTTTAAAAACTTATTTTTTACTTTCTTTTATTTCATATTAAAACATATACTATTATAAATATTTTTAAAGTTTTAAATTTATAATGTAAAAATCTTTATTAAATTTTTTGAATGATACATAAAATTTAATTAAAATTATTGACATTGAGTTTAAAAAGAGTTATACTATAAAGGTATCCAAATGGGATACATTTTTAAACTTGCAAAATTTGTGAAAACTAAATACGCGTTCATAGCTCAATTGGATAGAGCGTCTGGCATTAGACAAGCAAGGAGATAATGCGGGATGCTTGCATACCTGCATTGGGCTTGCGCAGTCACTTTGGTGGCTCTAGCCGGCTCACACTTCCCTGCATCCACCAAATCAGGACTAGTTCTAGTCCGTAGTACTACAAACTAGTTAGCAAGTGAAAATTTAATACGCGTTCATAGCTCAATTGGATAGAGCGTCTGGCTACGGACTAGAAGGTTTGGGGTTCGAGTCCCTATGGACGCACCAAAGAAAAGCCGAAAGGCTTTTTTGTTTTTTTAACAAAAAAAATATTTTAACATTTGGGGTTAGTTAAGGAAAAAATTTTAAATATAGCGTATTAAATATAAAATAAATATGGTTAAAAATTCTTTATTTGCACACAAAAAAAAGAACATACTGAATTTTAACATCAGTATATTCTTTCTTTTTTGTGGGTTTGCGTATTGATTGCAGACTATCTAAATATTAAACAATATAATTATTTAAATATTGTGCTATTTATAAATTTGTATGATTATAGTGATTTTTCTGCATATAAGATTTAATTTTTTTGCTTTTTGGAAAATTGTATAATTATAGTAGTGTTTATAAATTATAATTAGGTAATTTTTAATTGTACAATCTTATAATAGACTATTTACAAATTAATTACTTGTACTAAAATCGTATATTCTTATATGATAAAATATTCTTAAAAATTAGAAATTCTAAAGCAAGTTGTTAGCCTGTAGTATATCTCTCATAGTGCCTGTTAGAAACATTAAATGTTTGTGAGGCAGTATAACTAGGTCTACTAAAGACGTCCTCAAAGTATTGCTTACAGCTGATAGTAACTCTATAAGTTGCGTAATTAGCGTGATAACCACTTAAAGATATAGAACGAAGCGTACTCATACTTGTACTGCTTTTGCTACCGCTTGTGCCAGAACCTGTACAAGATCCGCTGTGTCCCGCTGTCCATCTATAACTCCAATTACCACTTACAGTTGTACCACCCGTGTTACTAAATGATGCTGTAAGTGTATTAATGTACACATAGTATGCATAGTGAATTGTGTAATAATCCGTACCAGACCTTTTCCCATCACCACCGCAAGAACCACACGTTCTTGTAGTGGTGCTTGTGACTCTACCATCACCACCACAAGAACTACACCTTCTAGAAGTTGAACCGTCACCACCACAAGAACCACACGTACCGTATTGAGGATTACCTGAACAACTTCCACTAGGAGAAGAACCTCCAGTTTTTGTAGCACCACATCTAGAGCACTGTTGTTTTGGCGCTCTACCACCCATACCCATTGATCTCCAACTGTGTGGACCATTACCAGTCTTTACTTGACCACTTCCGCCACAACTACCACATCTTGAACTTACGGATCCACTTCCATTACAACTACCACAAGTTACTTGAGTAGATGCTGAAACGCTACCACTCCCACCACATGAGGTACACGTATATGTATAACTACGACTCCCAGTACCAGTCCCACCGCCACTAGATGCTGTCGTATAACTTAATGAGACGCTAGGGCTGAGAGATTGTGGGATTATGAAGTTAATTGATGCTGGGATTGTGAAGGTTGTTGGGAGAAGGTTGTATTGGGCGTCGGTGGAACTTTGTGTTGGGTAAACGGTGAAGTAGTTCATTC
>CALWTE010000003.1 GCA_944384375.1 uncultured Clostridia bacterium
AAAGTATATTAAATTTTTTATATAATGTTTTATATTTTTTAGTGAGTTTTTAGAGCAAAAAATAGGGGCTTTTTGCAACAAATTTGTAGCAACAAATTTGCTTTTTCTATCTAAGCGCCCCCCCCCCTGAGTTATCCACATTTGGCTAGAGATAGGGCAAAAATTCTTGTTTGACATACCTTTTTTGCTCCCTTTTTTATCTTTAGTTTTCCACAAGATTTGTAGTTTTATGTAAGGCATATATATCATTTGATAATTTAATTTTTGTAAGCATTGTTTTTAATTTGGTTCACTAATAATTAATATTTTACTTAGTTAAAAACAATCTAACTTTGCTACTAAATAAATTCAAACTAACAAAGTTTAACCTTGTGCTTACAAAAACAAACCTTGTGGTTTTTATATAAATTAAGTTTAGCAAATTTAGTGGAAAATGTAAAACAAATTTAGGCAATTTCTAACAAACAAAAACAAAAAGAGCCTAATATTTTGCTAGACTCTCCTTTTTAGTAGGGGTTAATATGACAAACGGTCATATTTTATTTAAAAATTTTTGTACTACTTAATTTTCATACAATTTAATTAGTATAAAATCATTTAAATAATACTAATACTATTGATATGATATAAATTTTGCTGTAGTATGCTAAATTTTACTATATCTTTGTACGATTAAATACTACACTATATTATTAAAATACTAGATACTATTAAATTTAGCATCTTGTATCTAGTGTTATAACTTTACTTTTTTATTTAAAGCAACTAATTCTGCATCAGTTTACGCGGGGTTCCAGGACATTTTTTGGCCTGCTAGAATGTGAATGTGTAAGTGTGGTACTTCTTGGCTAGCGTCGTTCCCTGTTTCGCCCTTTTGGTTAATCACTAGGCGGAAACCGTTTTCTAAGTGCAATACGTCCTTTAATTCGGGAATCTTCTTTAAAATTTTCGCCACAATTTCGGCTTGCTTGGAATTCATTTCGTTTAGCGTGGCAAAATGTTGTTTTGGAACGGCTAAATAATGATACTTTGCACGTGGATTTAGGTCGCTAAATATCACAAAATCGTCATCTTCATATAAAAATTTGCTAGGTATCTCGCCCTTTATTATTTTACAAAAAACACAATTTTCCATTTCTTAATCTCCTTTTTATTCTTGTTTAATTTTTTAAAACTTAATAGGTAAAAGTCTATTAGTCGTCGCAAACTTTTACAAAGTCGCCTTTTACTCCGTCTAAGTATTGTGCGGACATCCTTGCCATAACGAGAGTATTTGGTTCGGCAACGCCTTGCGGTAGATAAACCTTAGTAAAATTGCGTGCGTGTCCTACAACAAAGCCGTCTTTTTCTTGTTCAAGTAGCACTTCGTAAATCATACCTTTTTCTTTTTGCAAGAAGTTTTGCTTTAAGGTGTTACGTAGTTTTGTGAGTTGCGCGACACGTTTCTTTACTGTTTCGCCGTCTACCTGTTTCATACCAGCAGCGACCGTGCCTGCCCTTTTTGAATAAGGGAAAATATGTATATCTGCAAAGCCGATTTCAGCAATATTGGACAAGGTTTCGGCGAAGTCTTCGTCCGTTTCTTCAGGGAAGCCAACAATAATATCGGTCGTGATTGCACATCTAGGGTACGCGTCACGGAGCATTTGAACTTTTTTCTTAAATTCCGCTACTGTATAGTGCCTATTCATTGCTTTTAAAGTCTTATCGCACGCAGATTGCATACTTAAATGAAAGTGGTCGCAAAAATTTGGCATAGCGGTAAGGGTTTTGATAAGTTCGGGAGTAATAACATTCATTTCAAAGGAACTAAGGCGAATGCGGGCGTTGATTGTGGAAAGCGAACTCAATAAATCTACTAAGTCCATTTCAATGTCCTTGCCCCAGTCGCTTAAATTAATGCCTGTAAGCACTATTTCATGATGCGTTTTTGCAAGGTTGTAAACTTCTACTACTATACTTTCTAAGTCCCTACTGCGGCTACGCCCCCTAATATAAGGAATTAAACAATACGAACAATAATTATTGCAACCGTCTTGAACTTTTACATATGCGCGGGTGCGTTTGCGTTTAATCTGCTCGTGGTCGGTGTTTTCTTCAAAATATTCATAATCAAAAGCAGGGTCAACCACGTAATTGCCTTTTTGCTCTAATAGGTCGGGTATCCAGTTTTTGCCCGCAGTACCGACAACGACCGTTACGTTTGGCTTGTCAATAAACTTTTTGGCGTCGTTTTGGCTAGCGCAACCACAAACGATAATTTTTGCATCTGGCGAAATTTTTTCTAGTTTCGCTATCATTTGCCTTGATTTGCGTTCTGCTTCATTTGTTACCGCGCAAGTACTCAAAATAAAGCAGTCCGCTGGCTCGAGTGTGTTTGAAACTTCGTGTCCGCGTTTTCTTAAAACGCGTGCGATTTCGTCCGCTTCGTACTGATTTACTTTACAACCTAATGTTAACATTGAAATTTTCATTTGTCTTTCTCCCATAATCCTAATTCGTAATTTACAGCGCTAAGCAAAGCAACGCTCGCGGTTTCGGCACGTAAGATAGTTTCGCCTAGGCTAACTATTTTTGCATTTTTGTTTTTTAGTTTTTCTATTTCTGCTAGAGTAAAACCGCCTTCGCTACCTATAATTAACGCGATAGGTTTTGTTACGTCTAAATTTTGTAAAGCGGTCTTTGCGTTGCTTGTTTCGTTCTCATATGCGACGATAATTTGCGAAAAATCGGCTAGTTTATTTAAAACTTCGTCAAAATTCATTGTGTTGCAAATTTTAGGTAATTTCACTCTACCCGATTGTTTGCTAGCACTCAGGGCAATTCGGTTAAAGCGGTCTAGTTTGTTGCCTTTATCTTTAACAGTGCAATTTTCACTCGTAAAAGGCACGATTTCGCTAACTCCTAGTTCTGTAACTTTTTGAACCGCCCAGTCCATTCGTTCTGCCTTGATTAATGCCATAAAAAGAGTGATTTTTGCCCTAACTTTTTGTTCGGCGGATTGCAAGATTTTTGCTTGAGAACTTTTTTTATCTACTTTAACCAACTCACACAAATGCTCTATTCCGTCATTAAGGCAAACCATAATTTTTTCGCCCACTCGCAAACGCAAGACAGAAAAAAGGTGCTGATTTTCTTCACCATCTATAGTAACTATATTATCTATTAAATTAGATTTATCTATAAAAAAACGATTTAAACTCAAAACTTTTTCTCCTATATAAATATTATAGCATATTTATTAGTTAAAATCAATGATAAATTTGGTTAAACTTTGTGATATAAAAAGATTAAATCTTTATTTGTAGCATCAAAAAATGATTAATGTGTATTAATTTTTCAGTACTATGCATATGCATAATACCTATGCATAGTACTGTAAAAATGCTTTATTTTACGGTATTTTTTGCGTTTTCTCTAGTTTTTTGCTTTTTTGTAACTTCAATAAAGTAAATATCACTTTATCAATCTCATATGCTTATTTAGATAAAAAAGAAAGAAGTCTTTTTCACCATTGTAGGTAATCTTAGACTCCTTATCTTTTAGTTTATAAGTTCTTTACTTGTTTAGCAAATTCGCTGTATTTATCAAATTTGTCCATAGGAAATTTTTCGTTAAGTTCTTTTGCAAGTTCTTTTTTGTTCTTCCCTAGTTTAGGCAATTCAACCTTTACGGTAATTAGCATATCGCCATAGCCACCAGAATTTAGATTCTTAACACCTTTACCGCGTAGTTTTAATATTGTACCGCTCTGTGTGTTTTCGGGAATCTTTAATTCAAGTTTGCCTTCTAGGCTAGGTATAATAATTTCACCACCTGTCATTGCCAAAGTGAATGGAACTGGAATATCAAGTAGTAAGTCGGAACCATCACGTTTTAATAGTGGGTGTTTTGCCACACTGACGATAATTTGCAAGTCGCCAGTAGCCCCGCCACGAAGTCCAACATCACCATAATCACGAACAGTTATAATTTGCCCATCATCAATGCCCGCTGGTACGTTAATAGTCACAGTCGTTTGAACACGTTTTGTACATTTACCACCACAAGTAGGACATTTTTCTTTTATCAATCTACCTGTACCATTACATGTCTTACAAGACCCACTATTTACAATTCTACCAAAAATTGTATCTTGGCTAAAACTTACATAGCCACTACCATGACAATCAGGACAAGTAGTGTATTCTGTGCCGTTCTTTGCTCCAGTACCACGGCAATCAGGGCAATTATCTACACGAACTATAGAAATATCTTTTTTGACACCTTTTGCGGCTTCTTCAAAGGTAAGGCTAATGTTTGTAGTTATATCCCTACCCCTTACCGCATTTGAAAAGCCAGATTGTGCTCTGCCACCAAATCCGCCGAAAATATTACCAAAAATATCGCCCATATCAAAGCTGAAACCGCCCCCGCCAGCACGATTACCTCCAAAGAAATCATTTGGATTTGGCCCATTCGCACTACCATAAGTATCATAGTTTGCTTTCTTTTGAGAATCACTCAGCACTTCGTATGCTTCGTTTATTTCTTTAAACTTAGCGGCGGCCTCTGGGTTGTCTTTATTTAAATCTGGGTGGTATTTTTTTGCTAACTTACGATATGCGGACTTGATTTCATCCGCACTCGCCGTCTTATCTACTCCCAAAATGTCATAGTAATTTTGTGCCACTTTTTTACTCCATTAAATATTATTTATCGTCAGCAGGTTTAGCGTCTGCATCGTGAACTTCTACGTCTGGTTCTTTCTTTTCTTCTTGTTTTGCACTTTCTGTATTTTGTGCAGCGGCTTGATATAATTTTGTGATTACATCTTGACTTGATTTAGAAAGTTCGTCAATAGCATCGTGAATCTTGTTTTTGTCGTCGCTCTTGATTTCTTCTTTTGCCTTAGCGATTGCGTCAGTTAATTTCTTCTTGTCGTCTTCGCTGATTTTGTCGCCATTTTCACGCATAGCCTTCTCTAGCCCTAAAATCATAGCGTCTGCTTGGTTGCGTTCTTCAATAACTTCACGACGTTCTTTATCTTCTTTAGCGTATTTTTCTGCGTCTTTGATTGCTGCATCAATTTCGTCATCTTTCATATTAGAACTTGATGTGATTGTAATTTGTTGTTGTTTGCCTGTACCCAAATCTTTTGCACTAACGTTTACAATACCGTTTGCGTCAATATCAAATGTAACTTCAATTTGAGGTACGCCCCTAGGTGCTGGCGGAATATCGGTTAAGTTAAATCTACCCAAAGTCTTGTTGTCTTTTGCGAACTCACGTTCACCTTGTAAAACGTGGATTTCTACACCTGGCTGGTTATCTGCCGCTGTTGAGAACACTTGAGACTTCTTTGTAGGAATAGTTGTGTTCCTTTCAATAATACGTGTAAACACACCACCCAAAGTTTCAATACCTAATGACAATGGTGTAACATCAAGTAGCAATACGTCTTTTACGTCACCACCTAATACACCACCTTGAATAGCAGCACCGATTGCAACACATTCGTCAGGGTTAATACCTTTAAAACCTTCCTTGCCTGCGTAGTTCTTAATAGCGTCGCAAACTGCAGGGATACGAGTACTACCACCTACTAGAATGATTTTGTTAATTTGGTCTTTACTTAACTTAGCATCTTTAAGTGCTGCGTCAGTTAAATCTATAGTTTGTTGAACTAAGTCTGAAGTAATGTCGTCAAATTTTGCACGAGTCAATTCATACTCTAAGTGTTTTGGACCGCTAGCATCTGCTGAAATGAATGGCAAACTGATAGTTGTCTTCATAGATGCAGACAAGTCAATTTTAGCCTTTTCTGCGGCTTCTTTTAGACGTTGAACGGCTGTCCTATCTGTTGACAAGTCAATACCGTTTTGGTCTTTAAACTCTTTAATAAGTAAGTCCATAATACGTTGGTCAAAGTCGTCACCACCTAGACGGTTGTTACCCTTTGTTGCGATTACTTCAAATACACCATCGCCTATTTCCAAAATTGAAACATCAAATGTACCACCACCTAAATCAAATACAAGTAGTTTTTGGTTAGCATTTTCAGCCTTATCAAGACCGTAAGCAAGAGCAGCGGCGGTTGGTTCGTTTATAATACGCAATACTTCAAGCCCTGCAATTTTACCAGCGTCTTTAGTTGCTTGACGTTGACTATCAGTAAAGTATGCGGGAACTGTAATTACCGCTTGAGTAACTTTTTGTCCTAAATAACTTTCTGCATCGTTCTTTAACTTTGTCAAAATCATTGCACTAATTTCTTGTGGTGTATATTCTTTACCTTCAATTTTAACTTTGTAGTCAGAACCCATTTCACGTTTAATACTTGAAACTGTGTGTTCTGGGTTTGCAACTGCTTGACGTTTTGCAACCTGACCTACAAGTCTTTCACCATCTTTTGTAAACGCAACTACACTAGGTGTAGTACGAGAACCTTCTGCGTTAGGAATTACAACTGGTTCTCCACCCTCCATAACGGCAACACAAGAGTTTGTCGTTCCTAAGTCAATACCTATAATTTTAGACATAATAATTTGCTCCTTAAATTTATAAAATTTTGTTTAATATATAACTTGTTTTATCAAGGTTATATTCTATTTTGAAATTTTTACTGTGGCAAATCTTACCACACCGTTTGGGCTGATATAGCCCGCGCTGTATTCTTCAATAACCCTACCTGCTGGAATACCTTCCACACTCTCGGCAACAACTGCGTTGTGTAGATTAGGGTCAAACGGCATTCCAACTGTTTCAATAGGTTTAATATCCAAAGAATCTAAACAATTTAGCAATTCTTTTTCTACCATATCTAAGCCCTTTAATGTGTTTTCGTCAGTGATTTGTTTCTTTGCTGACGACACGGCATCAAAGGCGGGCAACATTGATTTTACGGCATCAAATATGCCCTTTTGTTTTGCTTCTTGCTCTAATTTTGCGTTTCGCTTACGGTAGTTATCAAAGTCTGCTTGTAATTGTTGTAGCATTCCTATTAAACTAGCATTTTTTTCCTTTTCTTTTTCCAAAGCATCGTCTTCTGGCGGAGTAGTAATTTCCGCTTCCACACCGACTTCACTTTCATTAACTTTTGAGTCGTTTTCAGTTACTTCGGCTTGCGTTGCTTCGGTCTCACCTGTTTTACAAACGTTCTCTTGTGGTTCTTCCGCAAGTGGCTCTACTACTTTTTCTTGCTCCACGTATGAGTGTTTGTCTTTTTTATTTTTGCTCATTATCTCCATCTCCTTCCTTAGCGTTATCTAACTGTTTCAAATTTTCAAATTCGCCGACCACGAATTTTAATGCACTAGCAATTTTTGCGTAATCCATTCGTTGTGGGCCAATTATGCCGATACTGGCAATACTTTCGCCATCTACCTGATAATCTGCCCTTGCTATTGCGCAATCTTGCAAATCTACAACGGGAATTTCCGAACCGATTTTAAAACTTACCTCGCTATCCGTGTCCATATCGTCTTCAAAAATTTGCTCAATTTCGCTAGGGTTTGTCAACACATCAATTACTTTTTTTGCTTTTTCTAAGTCTTGATATTCAGGACTATTCAACAGCCTTAACTCACCACGTGCAGTAACTCCACCTTTTTGTGCTATAGTATCGCTCAAAGACTTTAAAGACTGAATCATTGTATCAAAAATACCTTTAAACTCCACTAGTTCTTGCCCCATTTGTACACGGTAACCCTCAATATTTTTTATCATATCGGCAACCGTTTTGTTTTCAAATGTTGAAGTTAAAAAGTTGCTAGCATCTACATAAGTTTGGTTTGGAATATTAGGTTTTATCGGCATTAGGTTGTTTATTATTCCGCTATTTGTTTCAATCAAAATTAGCGCTTGCCCCGTCATAAGTGGAATAATTTTCACGTTTTTAATCTGCAACTTTTCAAAACCTTTTAGCATAACCACTGTAGGATAATTTGTTGCTTTGCTTACGACATCGGCGATTTCATTAACCACATCGTCTAGATAAACCGCCCTATTCTCAAAGATTGCGTGAATTTCGTCAAGTATGCTTTTTTCTAGCGGAACATCGCACATAATCGCATTAACATAGTACCTATAACCTTTTGCGGTCGGCACTCTGCCACTTGAAGTGTGTAATTGTCGCAAATATCCCATCGCCTCCAAAGCGTTTAACTCATTTCGCAAAGTCGCTGTAGATAAGTCGGTAAAACCTTTACTACGGACGTTGCTACTTGTAATCGGGCTAGCGCATTGAATGTACTCTTCTACGGCATTGAGCAAAATCTCGTGCTTTCGCTCACTCAAAATTTCGTCATCATTCACAACAGCGCTCACCCCCTTTGCTAGCACTCTTATTTTTATTGTGTTAGCACTCTCTCGTGTTGACTGCTAAAATACTATCACTATTATATGCAGTTGTCAAGCATTTAAACACACAATTTTAAAAATTTTTTAAAAATTATAAATTTAAAAGTTTTACATCATATTGACAGCATTATATATTATATGATAAAGTAGTTTAGGAGAAAAAGTATGGATAAATCTTCTAATATTAGAGAAAAAAGTAAAAAAACTATGGTAAATGTTAATCGCTTCTTTTTGAAATTATCATTTGCTTTTTTGATGCTTAGTTGCGTTATTGTTTATTTTGTCGGGTTAGATTTTAATAATTCTAGTCTAATTTTTGCTATTAGTACTACAATCGTTTTTTCACTCACTTATATCATTTGCTATTATTTATATAAGTTTTACAATAAAAGCAAAACTGAAAAAGTAAAACTTGACCCTATGGCTGCACAAATAAAATTGCTGATTAGATTACTTGCTTTTTATATAGGCTCAAGTTTGGCTATTTATGGTAGTTACTTATTTTCAACTGGTTCTTATTGGTCTATTTTATTGATAGTATTTGGTTTAGGAATAAGCGCCCTACTTTATGCTAATGTCCGCCTTTGGTCACATTTATCTACTTTTAGTGAAAACTTCGCCTTTGGTGTGTTGATTAGTTATATTTATATTTGTGTTACTATGGGGCTAGATTGGAAAATCTTTGTTGCATTTGGAATTATAATCATCTTCCTAATTTTACAAGAGTTCTTCTATCATTTTCTAGATATTAAAAAGCATGATTTAGAATCGGTTACAACAAAAGAATTATTTTTAATTAGAGCAAAGTATTTTACTCGCAATATTTTGCTATATTTAGTTGGTTTTGTCTTAATCGCTATTTTAGAATATACTAACATATTTAATCTTATTGCAAATTCTAATATTCTATACTGGTTATTGCAACTTATACCTATTTTGATTAGTATAATAACCATAGTAATTACCTATTTCCAGACGTTTACTAAACCAACTGCAAAAGAAGTACCTAATTATAATAAAATTGTAAACTATAAAGATTATTACAACAAATATTACAATAGTATTGGTACTAATTTTGATAAATCACTTACCTATGTACATGATAATATGAATAAACATAAGGGATACACAAGACGTACTGGTGAAGATTATTATTATCATTGCCTAAATGTAGCCAACATTTTACAATCATTTAATTATAATGACGAAAACCTTTTATGTACTGCCCTATTACACGATTGCATAGAAGATTTGCCAAATTGCGATGAGCAAACAATTTTAAAATTTACAAATAGAGATATCGCCCACTCTGTTAATCTCTTAACAAAACAAAAAGATGTTAATTACCATTTAAAAGAGAATTTAGAAAATTACTTAAATGACATTTTGCAAGATAGAAACGCGGTTTTGGTAAAAATTGCCGATAGAATGCACAATATATCCACACTAACAAATGTTTCTAATGAAAAACGAAAATCAAAATATACAGAAACCAAAGATTTCTATATTCCTATGATTAACAAAGCACTTTCTATCTATCCACAAGATAGTGAATTCTTAAACTCTGCTAAAAACTTTTTTGAAGGTTTAACTGTATAATTAATATATAATAAAAGAAAAAGTATGTCGTAAATTGACATACTTTTATCTATTAACCCATTACTAATGGTACGATGATACCAGCAAGGATTACTAACAATACTACAAAGTAAAGTACTTTCCAAACTGTTTGTTTAGGACGAACATACTTCCATGCAAGGTATGAAACAATACCAACCATTATAGCAGTACCTATGTTTTGCATAGCCATAACAGCAGTTACAGTAACACCACAAGCAGACAAAATTAAGCTTATAAGGTACAAAACTGCTACTACTACTATTGTGTAGAATGAAATTTTATTCAACCCCCAAACAGTTCTCTTGCTAGATGAACTTGAACTAGACGAACTTGATTTTGAAGATGAACTCTTTTTTGTTTCTGCCATTTTCTATCTCCTTTTCCAAAATCTAATTTGATTATACAACAAAAAATTAAAATTGTAAAACAAATTACAAGATTATTTTAATCAATATACAATTTATTTATGCGTACTTGCTCCCGAACTGTTTCCAAAGCCTTCTTTTCTAATCTACTTATATAAGAACGTGAAATGCCTAATTTTTTGGCTACTTCCCTTTGAGTGTATGCCACTCTCCCACCTATTCCGTACCGCAAACACAAAATTTTATACTCTCGTTCGGACAAAGAATCTTTTATTAAATTGATTAGTTTTTCCGTTAAAATATTGTTTTCTACGATTTCTACTGTGTCCTTTTCGGTATCGCAAATCACATCGGCTAGCATTATTTCGTTGCCGTCCTTTTCAGTGCCTATTGATTCTTCTAGTGACACGTTGTTTTTGTGTTTTTTATTCGCTCTAAACAGCATTAGTATTTCATTTTCTATACAGCGAGCGGCGTATGTTGATAATTGCGCACCTTTTTCACTAGAGTATGAGTTAATCGCCTTGATTAGTCCTATTGCACCGACCGATATCAAATCGTCTGCTTCTTTTGAACTGTTACTATATTTTTTAACTATATGTGCGACAAGACGCAAATTATGTGCAATCAATATACTTTTAGCATTTTCGTCTCCTTGATGAAGTTTTGCGATATACTTTTTTTCGTCTTCGGGAGTTAGCATTTTCGGGAAACTAGACGCGTGGTCCACATAAGACGAAAAAAGCATAATTTTATTCATAAACGTAACAAAACTTTCAATTATCAAACACCCACCTCCACATATAATAAATATTTATATGTGATATTTTAGGTAAAAAGTGCTTGTCCAGTTTGATTTTTAGAAAATTTTTGTCTTATAAATTTTGCTTTTATAATTTTTATTGTTTATATTGTGAATTAATTTAGTTGTCTTTAATCTAGGTTGTTTTTTCTTTTTGTTTTGAATGGTTGTCTTAATTGCGTTGTATAATTCAAACAAACTGATAATTAGCAAGAAAACACCAAAGCAGATTGTGAGAACTTCGCTTTTAAGTCTACCAACAAACAAGGCAGCACAAACAGCCGTAATAATAGCGGGTACTACTACTATAAAGAAAGTTTTATAGTCTATTAATTTATTCTTCATATGAATTATTACTGCTATAATGCCTGTTGGAATAAAAACCAACAGATTTAGTCCTTGAGCTAAATGCTGGTCTATGCCTAGAAACATAGTTAGAATAGGAATAAGTAACGTACCACCGCCCATTCCCATTCCGCCACAAAGTCCGCCAAATAGACCTGCTAAAATTAAATACCACCAAACCATACTAACCTACCGATATTTTGATTTTTTTGTTTTCAGATTATTATTTTTTTAATAATTTTCTTTATTTATATATTATATAGGAATAGAAAGGCTAAGAAATTTGCATAAATTTTTAAAATTTAGCCTTGTAAAACTTTTTTGATTTATTAAATTTAAGTTTTAAATAAATCAAATTAACATTCTTATTCCTGCAGCCATTACAACCAAAGCAAAAATATATTTTAGGATATTATTTGATAATTTTTTAAGCAGTAGCGCCCCCACTACTCCGCCGACAACTGAACCTATTGCGGTATATAACAACATATCTAAATCTACAAAACCGTTTGTATAATAGACAATTGCGCTGGCAATACTTATGGGGAGCATTATAAGAATCGCTGTTGCTTGTGCTTGCTTGTTGCTCAAGCCAGTTAGAAGCAAGGCTGGTACGCAAATCATTCCGCCCCCGCCACCAAAAAAGCCGTTTGCGACTCCTATAAACACACCTGCAACTATTAAACCTATTACCTTCTTGGCTTGCATTTACACTCCAAAATTTTGACTAAAAATCTACTAAAAGTTTTGAAAATTTTACACGTTAAAAACTTGCAAAATTTTCTTATATGATATATAATAGGTTGTATATTGTACGCGCATTTTATGCGTGATTAATGAATTAAAAGGTAAAAATTATGACTAAACTTTCTTTCTCAATTAAATCTTTATTTTTTACAATTATCATTGGACTTAGTTTGTTGCTAGGTACTAACGCATGGGCTTTTGCTTCATTCTTATCACTACCGAACAATCAAACTACTTCCGCAATTTCAAGCCATGCAATTCCCAGTGAAGCGGTATCAGGTTTCACTAACAGCGATTTTGAATTGGGTTCTGGTTCTTCAAGACCGCAATCACCTTCTAGCTGGTCTGTGATTCAAGAAGAAAACAACCCAAAGACTCCAGAAGCAAACGGCTTGATTAGTTTAAATACAACTGAATTTCAACAAAACAAGGCAGATTATGAATTAGACGATTATAACACCCCGCCTACAAATTCAGTTAACAACAATGCTTTAATGATTAACGGAAATGATACTTCGCTTTACTATGGTTATCAAGCAAATTCAACTATTACATTAAAAGCTAATAGTTACTATCAAATTTCTGTACAAGTTTATACAGACAATGATAAATTATCAACCACTACACCAGAAAATGGAGCAATTGCTAGCGTTTACTTGTCTGGAGAAGATTTTGACAATCTAGAAACGGCTAAAATTACCCGAATTAATACTAAAAGACAATGGGCAACGGCAGTTTTCTATGTGGCTACTTCTACAACTAAGAATTCTACTGTAAATTTACAGTTGTATTTAGGTCAAAAAGCACACACAGATGATAAAACTGCAGTAACAAGCAATGGTTTTGTTTTATTTGACAATGTTAATGTAACCCCTTTATCAGGAAAAGAATTTGCTAATTTAACCACTGAGAATAACCTCGGTCAGTTCTCAACAGTGGTTGAACTTGACGACACGCAACTTATTTCTAGTGGCGCTGGCTACGTGGAAAACGGTAATTTCGCTAGTTTAGAAAACTGGACAGATATGGAAAATAGTTCTAATGGTGAAATTCAATTTGTTGAGCATTTAGCACAAAATGTTAACGTAAATGGTACTGATGTTGTATTTGGTACACATCAATCACGTGACGGTAATGGCACAAGTGGAGTTGTAATTTCTGCTAACAATGGTTTTGCAGGCATTAAATCGGCAGATATTGAAATTAAGCAACATCAAATTTACAGAATTACATTCTGGGCTAAAGGTCAATTAGATAGTGGTAGCCTTAACTTCTCTCTAGGTGGTATTTTGCCTGAAACAAATTATGACGAAGATGACGAAAACGCAAGCAAGAGTGCTAATATTACTTCCCTATCTTCGTCAAGTAGCGCTATAAACGGTGGCTGGAGTTTATACGAATTCTATGTCGTAGGTCACCCTTTGAGCGATTGTACTGTAAATTTAACTTTGGGCATCGGTACTGAAAGTGCTAGTGCGACTGGTTATGTTGCTATTTCTGATATTAAATCTTATCTTGTTACCACAGAGCAAATGGAAAATGGGCAAGAATTAAACTCTGAAGCACAAACTTTGGAAATGTACCCTACTAGTACTTACACTTTTAACAACTTCTCTTTTAACTTTGTTGAAATAGATTCATTAAACGAAAATTTAAGTTATCCACTACAACCTTTAAACTGGACACAATCAAACGCAAACAACACAACTAGTGGTGTTGTCCAACTAAGCAAAGATACTTCTTCTAAAGATAATGTTCTAAAATTACAAACAGCCAATGATTATCAAGGTTATACAAGTGAAAGTGTTTCTTTGAGTAGCGATGCTTATGCTCGTATTACGGTAGAAGCATACATTCCTACCCTTAATAGCGGTAGTGCTTATATCACAATTCAAAATGCGGATAGTGTAGTTCTAGCACAATACAAGATTAGCAATATAACTAGTGGCTGGACAACTTATTCATTCTACTTGCACAATTACAACGCAAGTCAAAATTTGACTGCTACCCTTTCACTAGGTAACGAAAAAGAAACTTCAAAAGGACGTGCTTTCTTTGATAACTGTATTATTGTAACAGATTTGACCGAAGATGACTTTAACGCTGTAACTGCAAGCGAAACCATACAAAAAATTGATTTAAATTCTAACTTATTAGATGTAACCACTCCTGATTCTACTACTCCACTATACTGGGATTTAAATACTGTAGAAAATGAAAGCAACTCAACAATTAATAGTGGCATTATTAATGCTGGCAACTGGGAAAGATATCCTTTCTTAAACGCTAATCCAGAGTCACCTGCTACAGACGACGAAACTTTGAGCAATAATATTTTAGTTATTAACTCATCTTCCCCTGTTTACGCATATTATGCAAGTAAATTATCTTACACCTTTACTGCTGAAACGTATTACAAGGTAAGTGTATACGTAAAGACTACTGACTTAACGGTTGATGATGAAAGTGAATACACTGAAGACGGGCAACAACTTCTTCATGGTGCTAGCATAATTTTAACAAATATTGATAGTAGTTTTACTGCTATAAACACTAACACAAACAAAGATGATGCAACAAAAGCAGCAGAAAATGAGTGGGTTGAATATATAATGTATATTTACACCACAAGTGATACAACAAGTACTATTCAACTAGGTTTAGGTAGTGAAAATATGCCTACAGCTGGCTATGCTTACTTCTCTAACATGACCATTTCTACCCTAACAGAAGATGAATACAACCTTGAAACTATGGACTATGACCCTGAAGATGAAGAAAGCATGCCTAGTAATGTTTTATTAGCAACAAATGTGCCTGAAGAAAGTACTGATGATGAAACGACTACTACCCCATTTGGTTCTATTGACCCATTTGCTATCTCTACAATAATAATTGCTGTTGCAATTGTTATAGCTGTTGTAGGTGTGTTCGTTAAGAGATTCTACAAGGCTCACCCTAAGAAAGTTGAAGTTGTAAATAGCAATGACTATGACCGTCTGCAAACTTTACTAAAAGACGTAGACAGACGTGAACGCAAGACTGCAATAAACCACAAGATTAAACTTCTACAAGAAGAATTAGCACAATCGCAAAAATTCTTAGCAGAAGAAATGGACGAATTAAAGAAACAAACCGATTCATTTAATACAGCAAAAGAAATTGCTAAAGACAGTCCTAACGTGCAACTTGAAGCGCCTAATGTAAAACAAATTCAAAAAGAAATCCAAACTCAAACGTTAAAGATTCAAGAAATTCAAATTGACTTGCAACTTCTTGAAGAAGAACGCGACAGGATAAACGCACAAACTAAACGTGAAATCGCAAAGTCAGAAGAACAAGCAAAAATCAATAAAGAAAAACTTGCGCAACTCAATAAAGAAGACAACAAAAAAGACAAATTAAACAAATACAACAATAAAAAACGCAAGTAAAAAACACTAAAAAACACTTCTAATCAAAGAAGTGTTTTTTTGTTTTAATATTTATTTTTTAATAAAATTTAACAAAAGACTTATTAAAATTAATTAAATACCTAATTTAACAAGATGACTATTAAATGATTTTTATTTCAAAAATATTCTATTTCCAAATTGTAATAACTATAAAGGTTAAAATATAATTGAGATAAATTTAAAATATGCAATTATAGTTGTAACTCTAAATCATTACAATATTCCCTTTGTTGAGAAATTTTTATACCTAAATTTATACCCTGTTCTATTTCATCTTGCGTAAATGGAACTTCATTGCAAGTATTTAAAATATAATTATTATTTGGTTTATAATTATCTGGATTTTTTGTATTTAGCACAAATTCTTGCCTTATTAAATCCAAATATTGTTTAAAAGAACAATTTATAGTATCACGTGCAGCAATTAATTTAATTTTGTTAAAAGTATTTTTTATTGTAGGTTGATTTAAGTCCCAATCTTTTTCCAAAATAAAATCTCCGCCTATTATTTCTATTTTAGAAATACCGCATTTTTTATTTTTATCAAAACTTGCAACAATATGTGCTATAATACACTGCTTTAAGACAGTAGCTTGTTTATCATTGCAAATTAAAAATTTATATTCAGGTTCTGGACAATAAAATCCAAATTTGCCCTTAAAATTTGATATAGCTCGCGCTTGATAAAAATATGGTGTAACAAATAATTCTCTTTCATTTTGACCATAATTTTTACTATAATAAAGTATAGGTTTTACAACATTATTATTAATTTTACTAAAATGAGTCAAAAGTTCCGCTTCACGTCTTAAAGCACTTTTTTCTATGTTAGGGTACTTTAATAAAATGGTATCAATTTTATTGTCGTATTCCAAAGTATAAACAAGAGACATCGCACCAAAGTTAATGAAATTTATTTTAATATCAGTTGCGTCTATGCCTTGTTTCTTTGCATAATAGATTTTAAATTTATCTAAAAATTGTCTTGATTGTTCGCACTCATAAAAAGCATTTTTAACCCCATTAACAATATAAGTAAAGGGTTCCAATTCAGTTTCCATACCTAATTGTTTTTGCATTTTCATCACCTAAGTAGTTTTAAAAAATTTTAACATAGGACTACTAAAAAGTCAATATTAAAAAACGAGTATAGTCATATACCCGTTTTTTAGTTTCAAGTTGTTTAATCAAAAATATTTGTTAAAATTATGTTAGAACTAAATTTTTCTACCTTAAATTAAAAGTTTTTATATAGTTTTAGATAGCAAAATTTACTTTGCCAACAATTTTGCTAAAAATTTACCAGTATAACTTACTTTTGATTTGGCTATTTGCTCTGGTGTACCTTGAGCGATTACCTTACCCCCACCGACACCGCCTTCTGGGCCTATGTCTATAATATTATCCGCTACTTTTATTACGTCTAAGTTATGCTCTATTACGACAACAGTATTGCCTGCGTCTACTAACCTATTCATAATCTTAATAAGTTTGTCCACATCATATGAATGTAAACCAGTAGTTGGTTCGTCTAGGATATACATAGTTTTCCCTGTGCTCTTTTTTGATAGTTCGGTCGCAAGTTTTACACGTTGCGCTTCACCACCACTTAGAGTAGTCGCTGCTTGACCTAATCTAATGTATCCCAAACCTACATCATAAAGGGTTTGTATTTTATTCTTTATCTGTGGTTGATTTTCAAAGAATGTCAAGGCTTCTTCTACTGTCATTTCCAAAACGTCGTAAATGCTCTTGCCTTTATATTTTACTTCCAAAGTTTCACGGTTGTAACGCCTACCTTTACATACTTCACAAGGAACATAAATATCAGGTAGGAAATACATTTCAATTTTCTTTATACCGTCACCGCAACACGTTTCACAACGGCCACCAGAAACATTAAAACTAAAGCGTCCTGCTGAAAAACCTCGTTCTTGCGCGTCTGGAGTTGCTGCGAATAATTCCCTAATTTGAGTAAACACCCCTGTATACGTAGCGGGGTTTGAACGTGGAGTCCTACCTATCGGGCTCTGGTCAATAGCGATTACTTTATCAAGATTCTCTACGCCTTCAATTTTTTCATATCGCCCTTCTGTCATTGTACTGTTATTCAAACGATTTGAAAGAGCTGGATATAAAATATCTGTAACCAAACTACTTTTACCACTACCGCTAACACCTGTAACTACGTTTAATATACCCAGTGGAAATTCAACATCTATATTTTTTAAGTTATTTTCTTTTGCGCCTATAACTTTTAGAGCTTTGCCATTTGACTTTCGTCTTACACTAGGCACTTCAATTTTACGTTTACCGCTTAAAAATTGACCTGTGATTGAATTCCCATTCGCCATAACATCTTGCAAAGTGCCACTTGCAACAAGTGTACCCCCATTTTCACCAGCGTACGGGCCAATATCTACTAAATAATCAGCCGCGCGCATCGTATCTTCATCGTGTTCAACAACAATCAAAGTATTACCTAAATCGCGCAAATGCTTTAATGTAGCAATCAGCCTATCATTATCACGTTGATGCAAACCTATGCTAGGTTCGTCTAGAATATAAATTACTCCTGTTAAGCCACTACCAATTTGAGTCGCAAGCCTAATTCTTTGAGACTCACCGCCACTTAAACTACTAGCGCTCCTTGCTAGCGTCAAGTAATTTAAACCTACGTCACGCAAGAAAGTTAGACGCGCTTTAATTTCTTTTACAATTGATTCTGCGATTAAATTCTGTTCTTGAGTAAAAGTGTTTTTATCAAAAAATTCATATAGTTCATCTATACTTAAATTACAAAGTTGAGTAATATTTTTATCAAATACTCGCACACCTAAGGCGACTTCCTTTAATCTTTCGCCGTGACACGTAGGACAAGGTTTATCGCGCATATATTTAGTGATTTCACCCTTTACATACTCGCTAGTTGTTTCGCGATAACGACGTTTTAGATTGTTTACGATTCCTTCAAATGAGCCACGCATATTCCCGCTAAAACGTTTTGTTTGCATACTCAATTCTAGTTCTTCGCCACAATTACCATACATAATTATATCTTTTACTTCTTGTGGCAAATCTTTATACGGCACATCAAGGCTGAAATGATATTTATTTGACAATGCTTCAAAATAACTCATAGAGAACAAGCCTGTATCTATGCCCCAACCTGTAACGTTCACCGCCCCTTGACGAATAGATTTACTAGGGTCTTTTACAATTAAATCAGGGTCAATTTCGCTAGTAAAACCTAAACCGTGACATTCAGGACATGCACCAAACGGACTATTAAAACTAAACAAACGCGGTGTAATTTCTTCCAAACTTATACCACAATGTTGACAAGCAAATTGAGTGCTAAAAACCATTTGGTTGTCTGGTGTAACAACTACAACAAGACCATTTGCTTGTTTTAGGGCAAGTTCTACACTCTCTGTCAAACGCTTGTCTATATCTTCTTTCATAATAATACGGTCAATGACTATGGAAATTGAGTGCTTTTTATTCTTGTCTAGTCTAATGTCTTCGTCAAAAGTATAAACACTACCATCAATATCAACACGCACAAAGCCACTTTTGCGAATGCTGTCTAAAACTTTGACATGCTCGCCCTTTTGCCCCCTTACAATAGGTGCTAGAACCATTAATTTTGTGCCGTCAGGAATTTCTGCTTTAATTTTATCTATAATTTGGTCAATACTTTGCTTTGAAATCTCTCTACCGCAACGTGGACAGTGTGGCACACCGACACGAGCAAAAAGCAAACGCAGGTAGTCGTAAATCTCAGTAATTGTACCCACGGTAGAACGTGGATTGTTGCTAGTAGTCTTTTGGTCAATACTGATTGCGGGACTAAGCCCTTCTATAGATTCAACATCGGGTTTTTGCATTTGACCTAAAAACTGCCTAGCATAACTGGACAATGATTCAACATAGCGTCTCTGCCCTTCTGCATAAATAGTATCAAATGCCAAAGTACTCTTACCACTACCACTCACACCAGTAAAAACTATTAATTTATTTCTAGGCAGAGTCAAATCAATATTTTTTAGATTATTTTCCTTTGCACCTTTTATTACAATTTCATTTAGCATTTTTATCTTCCTCTCTTAATAATTTACGTAAATTGTTTAATTGCTCGCGGAGTTCAATAGCCTTTTCAAATTCAAGATTTTTACTTGCAACTTGCATCAAAGTCTTAACTCTGTCAATTTCAGCACGAACATCTTTATTCTTTAAATCTTTCTTATCTGTATCAATCTTTTTCGTAATTTCCAAAGTATTACTAATACTTTTGATAATTGTCTTTGGCTCAATACCGTGCTCTTTGTTGTATTCTTTTTGAATTTTTCGTCTGCGTTCGGTTACGTCAATGGCGCGTTGCATACTATCAGTAATTGTGTCCGCATACATAATTACACGTGCTTCGGCATTACGAGCAGCACGACCAATAATCTGAATTAATGAAGTATCACTACGCAAGAAACCTTCCTTATCTGCATCAAGAATGGCAACCAACTTTACTTCGGGCAAGTCTAGTCCTTCCCTTAGTAAGTTAATACCTACAATTACGTCAAAATCACCAGCTCGCAGTCCATTAATTATTTCAATACGTTCTAGAGTGTCAATCTCACTATGTAAGTATTTTACTTTTATGCCATGTTCCAAAAAGAATGTAGTTAAATCTTCTGCCATACGTTTAGTGAGTGTAGTAACTAGCACTCTGCCGTTTGTTTCCACAGTTTTAAAGATTTCGCCCATTAAATCATCAATCTGTCCACGAGTTTTGCGAATTTCAATTTCGGGGTCAACAAGCCCTGTAGGTCTAATGATTTGCTCTACGACTTGACCCGCATTCTCTAACTCATATTTGCCTGGAGTCGCCGAAACGCAAATCATTTGCCCAACTCTAGCATCAAATTCGTCAAACTTTAGCGGTCTATTATCGTAAGCGGCAGGTAAACGAAAGCCATAGTCAACAAGATTGCGTTTTCTCGCCAAATCTCCATTATACATACCCCTAATTTGTGGTAAAGTAATATGAGATTCGTCTATAAATGTAACAAAATTTTTAGGGAAATAATCTAGCAATACATAAGGCGCTTCACCTGGTTTTCTGCCGTCAAAATAGCGTGAATAATTCTCAATACCATTGCAATAGCCCATTTCTTGAATCATTTCCACGTCGTGTGCCACTCTTTCCTTGATACGTTGTGCTTCTATAAGTTTTCCTTGCTCGGTAAACTGCTGTTCGGCAATTTCTGCATCTTCTTGTATTTCTTGAAGCGCGTGGGCTAAATTTTCATTACTTACGCCAAAGTGTGTCGCTGGGAACAACAGAAAATGCTCTAATTCATTAATTTTTTTGCCTGTAATAGGGTCAAACTCATAAATCTTTTCTATTGTATCGCCGAAAAATTCAATTCGCACAGCAATTTCACTACTATATGAAGGAAAAATGTCTAGCGTATCTCCTTTTAATCTAAAAGTGGAACGAGAAAAGTCCATATCATTTCGCTCATAACGCATTGATATAAGTTTTTGAATAACCTTGCGCATATCTACTTCTTGATTAGGTCGCAAACTCAGCCCTAAATTGTAGTAAGTTTCGGGGTTACCTAAACCATAAATGCAAGAAACTGACGCAACCACAATTACGTCACTACGCTCCAAAAGAGAACAAGTCGTGCTATGACGTAGTTTGTCTATTTCGTCATTAATTGCCATATCTTTTTCTATATAAGTATCGCTACTGGGAATGTATGCTTCAGGCTGATAGTAATCATAATAACTAACGAAAAATTCTACTCTATTATGTGGAAAAAACTCCCTAAACTCATTACAAAGTTGCGCTGCCAAAGTCTTGTTATGTGCCAAAACGAGCGCAGGGCGATTAAGTTTTGCAATAACATTAGCCATAGTAAAAGTTTTACCACTACCCGTAACACCGAGCAGAACCTGCTCACGCAAGCCGTCATTGACACCTTCCACCAGTTTTTCAATCGCTTGTGGCTGGTCGCCCGTAGGTTTATATTTAGAAACTAATTCAAAATCTTTATAAATCATACACAACACCTATTTTTAATTATTCCTAAGATTTACTGCATAAGTATAGCACTTAATGGCAATTTTTGCAATACCTTTACTATACACTAAAATTTGGAAAAGAAGTTTTGTAAAAAACAATTATTTAATCACTAATATTTATAATTTTCTCTAAATTTAAAATTAAACATATAAAAATAAATTTGCTATAAATTTACAAAAATTATTTTTAAAATTTTTATATACCTATAATTATAAAAAAGAAAAAGCCCTTTGCTGAACTAAACTCAAATAGGTTTCAGTTCAAAATTAGGCTTTTATCTTTTATTTTTTATTGGTGGTTTTTTGTGTAGTTGATTTTGTTGTCTTAGTCTTTGATTTGCTAGGCTTTACGAAGAAGAATATTACAAGGCCTAAGATTACCAAACTAACTACTATTAATACAGTACCCCAAATTGTTGTTGTGTTCATATAGTTAGGGCTATCTGCAGAAATTGTAAATGTCTTTGTAACTGTTTCTGATACATTACCTGCATCGTCAGTTACACTGAAACTAATTGCATAAGTTCCTGAAGTGCTAGCAGTAAATTCAATTCTTGAATCGTCGTCACTGTAAGCCCAGTCAGTAAATTCTTCACCATTAAGCGTTATAGTAACTTTTACATCATCTACAAAATTAAGTGTAGAATCGTCTTCAATAATATCTAATTTACTTAAGTCAATAATAAATTGACTGTCGCTACCTACTTTTGTAGGAGCAGTGATTGCATCATCAGCCACTACGATTTCAGGAGCTATTACGTCACCTACTTCAATAGTAAATGTACGAGAGTTTGTGTTGCCTTGGTAGTCTGAAATTGAGTAAACAACTGTAATCTTACCTTCACGGTCTGGAGTGAATGTCAAGCCTGCTTCTGTATCCAAATCAGCACTTGTAAAAGTCTTAAATGGGGTGCTTGCATTAGGGTAAGTTAATTCAATCTTCATTGTAGATAAATCAACACCACTTCCATTCTCAACAATTGATGATGCGTCAAACCATGGAACTGTAATGGTAGGGTTGTTTTCACTGTTGGTTGAGTCAAAGTCGTAACGACCTATTACAGTATTACCATCACTTTCACCTTCAATACGGAATGAAGGAGCCGTTGAGTCGGTAGAATTAAATGTTATTGTTGTTGAAGAATTGTTTGTGTAATCACAGTAGCTATCTGTGTTTACAGCCCATGCTTTAATTGAAATGTCACCCTCTAGACATTTAATACGTCCAGCAAGACCTGGCACTTCTTCATAAGCACCTTGAATTTGAATAATCAAAGTACCTGTATACCCTTCTACACCAGTAACATCTTCAGTAATTTCTGCTGAAATAAATTCAGTTAATTCTTCTTGATTAGCAATTGTGTTAGGCTCTAAAATAATATTTGTATCTTGAATATTTATTGTCCTACCATCGTCAGTTACATGTATATAACTTGGTAAGTCAATGATGTCGCCGTATTCAGCACTTGTGATTGGGTCAATTGTAACTGAGTAACCTAATGTGAAGTCAACGTTGCAAGTCATACTAAATGTAGAAACGTTGTTGTTTTGGTCAGTTGCAACATAAAGGAACGTGTAGTCGCCTTCTTTAACTGGTGTATAAGTAAATCCATTAATTGTAGCAGTCTTACCAGTACGAGCATTGTAAGTATCCATTACAGCACCCTCACTGTCTAATACGTATAATACCAAACTAATATTTGTTTCGTTCTCAGCAGAACCTGTGTTTGTAAATGAAACAGTTGGTACGCTAACAGTTTGCGCTACGTCGTCATAACTGATTTGACCACTAAAACCAGTCAATGAAGGAGCAGTTATATCTTCACTATAATCAATTAATTGAACAACTTTGTCTTCAGATTTTTTGAAGTTTTCGCCTTGGCTAATATAGTATAAGTCGCTATATGCAGTAAATCTAACTGTCATTTTTGTAGCAGTATCCCATGCAGTGTCTGCACCATTAGGATTTACTACGTCAATACTATATGTGCCATCATCATTTAAAGTAGCATCATACCATGTTACGCCGTCAGCAGCATTAGGGTCGCTGGCAAAGGTATATTGAACGTGTACTTCAATATTTTCGTCATCGTCGTCAGTAACTCCTGGAGCATTGAATGTGATTGTCTCAGCATCGTTCTTCATAACAGCAGTAGTAACGCTTGGAGTAGATAGAGTCAAGTTTGTAGTTTCAGGGGCAGAACCTTCTCTAACTTCAATAGTATAACTATCTAAAGTAAAGATTGTACCTGTAATTGCTTTTCCGTCTTCGTCTGCATATTGTGCTCTATAACGAACTTCGTAAGTACCAGCTGAAGTAAATGTATAACTTGCCGTCTCGTTAGGCATATATTTGCCTTCGCCTTCTTGCTTGTCTTCGTTTTCAAGTGTAGCAATTTGGCTACTGCTACCACTATTCCAAATAGTACGTGTCAAAATTAAGTTAGAGTAGTCTCCCCAACCACCTTCTGCATAGATTGCAGGGAATTCAACAGTTACACCAGTTTGTGCATTATCCATATAAACTACACTAGGAATTCTGTAGTCTACATTTTCCATTTCGTCAATGTCTAATTCTTCTGTGTTTGTAGTTTCATAATCGTCAACTACTTTTGCACTAATAGAACTAGAAGTCAAACTTACGTCAGCACGTGTAATAGTATATTCTACTGAGTTTCCGTGGAAATCTCTAGTTACATAGTCAATACGATATGTGCCTTCTTGACTAGGAGTAAAGCCTTTATAATCTGTGTCATTATAAACTTCTACCCAACCGCTTTGAGCAGATGCGTCTTGACGATAAATTGTAATTTCGGTGTAAACATCGGTAACTTCTGCATCGTTTGCATCAGCATTTACAACTGTCGGTGTAGGCAAAGTTGCTTGCACACCCACTTCTAATGGGAATGTCTCTAAAGATTGAGACCAGCCGCTGTATTCCAAAGTAACATCTTGCTTGTTTTTCTGCACTCTAAAAGTAAAACTTTGTGAAAGATTGTTTCCGTTTACAGTTGCGGTATACGTAACGACAAAGTCGCCGTAGTCTTCGTCAGTAATTGTGTAAGTACGGAAGCCTTCGCCATTCACCTCAGGAGAAACAGTAGTATTATCTCCCTTTGTAATTGTCATAGCAAAATTTGCGTCGGCAATTGCCTCCCCATCTTCATCTACGATTGTAGGGTTAGGAAAAACGACTGTCTCGCCTGCATAAGCAATTGTAGGGATAACTTGTGGGCTATTTTCGTCAAAATCAAAAGATACTGCGTCTGCAACAATGTTTAATGTTACATTACGTGTTGCAGTCGTAGCAGAACTGTCACTACTTGTAGCGATATAAGTGATTGTGTAAACACCAGAAGTTGTATCGCTCTCTAGCAAGTAGAAAAGATTACCTGAAGTAGCCTTATAAACTGTTTGTTTTTGGCCAGCAGCGTTTCTTACTTCAACATCAAGTGTAGCACCAGCATCGCCACCACTGGTGTTTTTAACGGCAGGTGTAGGTAATTTATAACCATTAGCAGTAGTTTCTTCCCCGCCTTCTACAGGACTACCAGTAAACTCAGTCGCACTACCATCTTCGCCTACTCGGTAAGTCTTGTTATAATCTGTAAGTTCAATAACGAGTCCTGTTGTGCCATTGTGAGTAGCACCCTTTAAAGAGTCTCCAAACATCATAGGACTCATAAAACCGAATGACATTGCAATCATAAAGACAACAGTCATAAGAGTCATTCTACCAATTAATTTCATTTATAGGTCTCCTTAATATTTAGTAACATTACGATTGTATAACATTTAACTTATTTTGTCAACAAATTGAGAACACATTATTTTGCATTTTCTAAAAAAATCAACAAAAAGTTACAAGTGTAGTTTGTTTTGTTTGATTACTTATATACTAAGGAATTTTGTCTATTTTTGTCTAAAAAGTAGAATGTTCTATAACTACATATTTTTTACATCATGGAACTTAATAAAAAAGAAAACCCGCTCTACTATAGAGAACGGGTTTAGATTAATTAGCAGTCATAAGAGCAATTATTTTTCTTAAAACAACAGCAGAAGAACAATAGTAAAATTAATATTGTACAAATGTCAAGACCGCAGTTAAATATGCCACAATTCATTAAAACGTAAAGAATAACTAACCACGTGAGTACGTCGCAACTTGAATTTTTGCCAGCACAACCGCATTTGTCCATTCCGCCAAATAATTTGCTAAACATCTTTTGGACCTCCTAAGTTCTATTGTAATACAAGGAATTTTTTCTATATGTATCATTCTTTTGTAACTAACGTGCTTTCGTACCTAATATGTCGTTTGCAATTTTCTAAAATTTCTTTTGTTAAATTTCTTTTGTACTTCTAAGATTTATCTCTACACTGTCATTCTATTAATTTAACTTAAAAAATGTTACATTTCTGCCACAATTTCTCCCGTAGTGGTATCTATAATTAAAGCAATCTTATCACTTGATGAGTTAATAAAGCTTACAAACCAAAAGTAAATGCCTAAATTTTTGTCAGTAGAAATTATTTTGCAGTGACCTTCTATAGACTCATTTCCGTTATCACTCAGCGTTAAAATCTTTTCTTTGGCTGCTTCAATAGCGATATCCATTGCTTGTGTTTGATTTACTTGAAAGGCGCTAGAAATACACTCTAGTTTACTGATTTCAGATTCACCATCGGCAATAATATACACAAAAATTGAATCGGCATCATTTACTTTTACTTCTAAATCTGCGCCCAAACTATTATCAAACGGGCTATCTTCAAATTGACCTTCATAGGTTTTTTCATTAATTTCAACCGTGTAACTCAA
Organism: uncultured Clostridia bacterium; assembly: GCA_944384375.1. Lineage (GTDB taxonomy): Bacteria > Bacillota > Clostridia > Christensenellales > UBA1242 > UBA7867. The sequence continues at coordinate 26,587 of CALWTE010000003.1, forward strand.
CCCAAAAGTGCTGACTGTAGTGTTTTTAGGTACAACATTAACGACGCAAAATTCAACCAAATCAGCTTTTACCCCGTTTAAACTATAAGGTTCTTCCCTATATCCGCTCCAAAGTGAAACTGAAAAATTCTGCGTTTCGCCTACAAAATAATTTAAATGCAATTCGGATAAATTATTTTTTGCCAACTCTTCGGGTTTTACCGCACACCCTGAAAAACAACATATGGTTACTAAACATAAACAACTAAACATTCCTAAAATTTTTAATGTTTTCATTACTATCCCCCGATTTTTGATAATACATTATATTATATATAGGGAATAATTATTATAAAAAAAATTTGGCAAAAGCCAAATTTTTAAAACTAATTTTGTAGGTTTTCGTCAATCATTTCCATTCTGCGCTTATATTTGCCACCTAATGCTTCCGTTTTTAAGAATGTATTTACTATTTGTTTTGCCTTAAATTTGCAAGTACTCCTGCCAGCAAGCACTAACACATTTGCATCATTATGCTCACGAGCAAGTTTTGCTGTTTTACTATCTTTACACAATGCCGCACGAATTTTAGGGTTTCTATTTGCGCAAATGCTCATGCCTATCCCTGTACCGCAAATCAAAACCCCCTTATTTTCTGGATTCGCTATAACTTCTGCCACTAATTTTTTGCAAAACACGGGAAAATCTACGCTTTCCGCACTATCGGTGCCTAAATTAACAAATTCTATATTATTTTTTTGCAGATATTCAACAATTTTATTTTTTAATTCATAACCAGCGTGGTCGTTTGCGATATATAACATACTTGCTCCTTTAAATTTATTTTTGCTTATTTGTGTGATTTAAACAGGTGATTTTAAATTCAATATAGTTAATTATATTAATATATTTTAACATAAAAGTGCATAATATTCAACTAAAACAAATATTTAATCTTTTTATTAACAAAAAAGACCGCATTTTTTAGTTTACGGTCTTTTGAGTATTAATTATTCGTCAACATCGGTTTTTAGAGTTGGCTTTTGGTTATCTGCCTTATCTTTTTGCCTAATTTGTTGACCTAAGTGATTACTAGGTGCTACAACAATCTTTCTAACAGGTACTGGTTGAATGTTAGACTTGCTGTATTTTCTAGTAGGAACAGGCTCAATTTCATCACGTAATGAGTTCTTCTTTGCGTGTTTCATTATTACATCTTTATCGTCTTTGCCATTGATTAAAGCACGTACTGGCATAGGTTCTGCCTCTTTCATTTTAATATAAGCAGAAGATGCGGCAATCAATACAACAGCAAACAATAGGCAGCCTGCAATGATAATTAAGATATTCCAATCAAAATTCTTCTTAAATAGTGCTTGTACTTCCATATCACCATTTAAAGTAATATTTAAAGTAGTATCTGTACTTACAAGTTTATCATTAATAATCCAGCCGACAAAAGTACAATTATTTGCACTTATAGCCTCTAAAGTAACATTTTCTTGATATTTACCAGTTGTGTTACCTTTTATTTGACCATAACTTGAGTCATTTGGCGCATACATAATAGTATAAACTTGTTCAAACTCGGCACTTAAACTTGTATTTTCGTTAAGCGTGAATTGGTATTCTGGGTTTGTGCTAACTGTAACGCCATTTATCAACCAACGTACGAAATTGTATCCGTCGTTTGCTGTCGCAGTAACGGTAACTGTACTGCCTAAAGCATAAGTGCCAGCACCTTGTAGAGTTCCAGCAGAATTGCTTGTGGTTAGCAATGTAACTTTTGCTATTTTTTCAAAAGCTGCTACTATTGTAGTTCTCTGGCTAACGACTAAATCGTAAGTACTGTTGGTTGAAATTAATTCGTAATTTGAATTACCAGTTGTTGATTCATACCAGCCAGCGAATCTATAGCCCTCGTTTGCATTAGCAGACAAAGTAACTGTAGAACCATAAGGATAGTAATTTGAGTTTAAACCTATAATTGTACCAGCTTCGCCTGAATTCGTAATATTACCATTTTCAATTACTGCTGCTTTTCCTGATATGTTAATATCAGTAGGAATGAAAACCGCCCTAATGTTTAAATCTTGAGTCCCAGCGTAAATGGTATAATACCTATCAGTATTTACAGGTGCATTATTAACTTCCCAATAAGCAAAAGTGTATTTCCCTACGCGTTCGCCATTGCCGTAGTATGCAGAATTTACGCTCAAGTTAACAAAATCACCGTAATTTAGTGTAATTGTAGTGTTTTGACCATTGTAATTTATAATGTTATTAGCAGTTGCTATTGTAAACCAATTATTGTAATCAGCGTCACCAGACGCACCAAAAGTAATTGAAATGTGTTTGATTTGCAAATATACTACTACATTTATGTTGCTAGTGATTGAATCTATCGTTAGGCTAGTTTCAGTAGAATTAACTCTCTCTCCATTTACTACCCAGTAAGCAACGTCAAACATTTCTGGTAATGCTACGTTTAAAGTAACTTCGTCGCCATAGTTGTATTCCCCGCTACCTGAAATATTATTAGAATCTACTCTGTAAATGGTGTTTTCAGTATAGTCAAATGCAGAATAAACTTGATAATCTTTTAATTTAACAGTTACAGTAATAGCGGTATATTGATTTACTTCAAATACGCTATTGTTATTCAAAGGAACACCGTTTGCTGTAATGCTAACTAATTCATAGCCTTCGTCTAGGATAACTCTTAAAGTAAAGCGGTCTCTGTACTCGTAATTATTTGTACCCAAAATACTATCACCATTTGCGTTAACTACTTGTGCGCCAGCCATATCACTAACGGTGTTATCTTGATTAACTAAATTAACAGTTACATTATATCTATCTTTTTCAAAAACACCTGATAAAGTGATATTTTGTGATAAGCCTGTGAATGTAATGGTATCTGTATTTACCCATGAGAACCATGTTGTGTTTTCGCTAACCGCGTAGATTTCGTTGTTAATACTAATTCCTGTTAAGGCATAACCATTAGCTGCTGTAAATTTAGCATTAAAACTCTCGTTAAACTTAAACTCATTTTTGTTTAGTGGAATGTTAGTAAATTCCGCACTATACAAAGTCACATTACCACCCTCTGTAGGCATAATGTTAACTGACCATGTTTGTTCAGTAAATACTGCTCTAATGTGAATAGTTGAATCTTCTTCGCAATCAGGAATTTGGAAAGTTACTAAGTCGCTACGCGTACTAAATACAGTCCAATTTTCTGCATTAATTTCTTCATCTTTAGTTGTTATTTGATATTCCCATTGTTGGAACTTATAGTTTTCTGCGATAGTTTCAGGTTGTAGACTCAATATTTGATTATATTGAATTGTACTACCCGACACAAAATCTGCATCGCCTAATTTAGCGCTAAATGTACAATCATCTCTATTAGAAGTGATTTCTACATTATATGTTTCAGGAGTCAAAGTAATAGTTTGATTGATTGCCCCACTACCATTGGTATCCGAATTAAAAGCACTATCAATACAAGCAGACACATCAAGGCTGACAGTGTTATTAGCAGAGATTGTTTCTGCTGTCCATGAACAAGATTTTACTGTATAACCTGCTACTGGATTAATTTGTACTGTTATATCGTCGCCAACATATGTCGTTGTATATGTTTTATTTTGCAAAGGAGTGTCATTTATATAAATGGAGTCTAAATAATCGCTTGGTGTTGTATTAAATACAATGTTGTACTGTTTGTATTCATAGCGAGCTGTTATAGTCATATCATTGTAGGTAAAAGTATAACCTAATTTTAATTCTTGAGTCGTAGGAGTGTTATAATAGTGTTTTGCATAATCTGCACGTTCCCAACTATACTCTGTTTTAGAATATGTTTGGTAAGTTTTTTCTGCTGCAGAACCACTTCTCAATGTAGTTTCAAAAAAGATACTATTACCTTGTTCTACCAAAGCACTATTTTGGTCTTGTAGAGTAAGTGCAACTTTACTAGCATCGGCGGCAGCATAACTAGTAGTAACATCTTCGCTTAAAATGCTTTGCTCCGTGCCGTCTTCATCAATTACTACTGCGTCAAAGTCAAATTTGATTAGTTGTGGCACATTGTATAGAACTGGTAAGCCACTATTTGCTCGAGTTGCTACTAGCCAAACTGATGTAGCATCACCCTTCCAGTCTGCACCAGCGCTTGTTTGCTCATAGTTGAAACCTAAAGTAGATAACATACTAAAAATTGAGCTAACAGAACTAAATGCTCTACCGACTGAGTCGTCATAACCATAAGGCATATCGCTAGGCAAACAACTAGATAACGAGAACACTACTCTATTATATAATGCAGGGCTAACGTTGCTTTGGTCACCCATAATACGACCGAGTTTTGCATAGTCTAAGTTATAGGCACCGACAACGGCTACATTATAAGATTGAGACAAAATCCTATTAGTACTATTATCAACGCCGAGACCAACTAAACCACCAGCACTACCATTTACAATGTTTGTGTAAACGCCATATTCAGTTTCATACGTGCTAGAAGGCATATTGTAGCAGTTGTAAATTGATGCACCTGTGTATAAAGCCCCTACCAAACCACCTACATAGTTTGAGCCTTCTACATAACCAGTGTTATAACATTCTTCAATCAAAACTGAAGCATTTGCGCTGCCTGTCGTGAAAGTAGGAGTTACATCAAAGGTACCTTCAGCATAACCAACAATACTACCTACATAATAGCCGTTTGTTTTAATATAAGTATCTTTTAAACCTAAACTATAAATATGAGGAGCGTAAGTCGTTTCTTCTTCCATTCTATATTCAACGTAACCGAACAAACCATAATAGGTAAAGCCTTCATTGATTTCTTCGTCTTGGCTATCGGTTGCTGGAGTAACTATAGTTAAACCATAAATACTCTTTCCGTTACCATTAAAATTACCTAGGAATGGGTTACTTTCTGTACCTATAGGTGTCCAGTTATACGCACTTAAATCTAAGTGATTCTCTAACCTAAAAGATGCTCTAGTATAAGTACGTTGGTTTTGAATATTTTGCTCATATTCAGCTAAAGCCTGAGTGTAAGTTGGGTCACTGTCCCCTTCTGCTGGCACTTCGGGCGCAGTAAAGGTGGTACTAACCCAGTAAGCAAGAGTCCTTAAATCGTCAACAGTCTTAATCAAATACTCTTGAGTTTCGCCATCTTGCTCTAATGTAGTAGGCACAAACTCTTGCGGAAGCGTCTCCTGTAATGTGGATTCGTCAACCGTTGTTGCTGCCTTAACTTTATTTGTATTTTGCGGAACACCACCCGCAAATAGCATAAAGACAGTTGTCAAAACTGCGAGTACAAGCGCAATTGGCAACAATACATTGTATTTATGCTTTTTAAAAAACTCCATATTTTCCTCCTTTGCATATCTAGACAAATACGATTATTTCCTTATTGGAAATTTGATTTCCAAATCAGCATTTTGCACATAACCTAAGTACTCTGGTGCAAAACGTTTGCCGTCTATTTTAAAGCCATCACCATGGAAGTCCGAACCACCAGTTTTGAGTAGATGTTGCTCATCACAGTAATCAGACAACCATTTACATTCTGCTAAACTAAACTTTTTGTGAATACACTCAAATCCATCTAAAATATCTAGTGCTGTCAAATCTTTAATTAATTTTTTAGGATTCTTCTCACCATACACCTTAAAAGCGTGAGCAAAGATTGCATAACCACCAGCCTTGTGAATTTTGTCACAAACTTCTTCAATAGATGGCGTATCTTTTATCAATTCATTGCAATAAAAGATTGCGCCTGGTTTTGCTACATGGTCTCTGTAGAAATTATCCGTTTTTTCAATACCATATTTTAAATACAACCGTTGATTTTCAGGATAATTTGCCAAATCATGGAAGAAAGTCTTATGAGCGGTCCTATAAACAGGGTCAAATTGCAAGCCTTCGGTAAATTTAAAACCTAGACGTGTACCTATTTCTTTGAGCGATTCAAGACGTTTTTCTTCTAAAGCAAATTGATATTCAAAACTAAGTACAGGATATTGCGCTAAAGTATCAAGGTCAAAGTCATAAGCCAAAACTTCGTACTTATGCCCTTGATATGTACAAGCAATTTCACAGCCATTGATTATCCTACCACAGAAACCGCCGTTGCTTTTCATTTCGCGGACTTCGTAATTTGCCTCTAAATTATCATGGTCTGTAAAAGCGATAACGTCTAAACCTCTATTTTCCACAAAACGCAATAGTTCTGGCACAGAATACATTCCGTCCGAATATTGTGTATGTATATGTAAATCAATCAACTGCCCATTTCTATATAATTTATTGAACATTGACTTTTTCCCCCATTTGTTTTTAGATTATAATTGAACCGTAAATACTGTTGTTTTCTAATGCTTCTTCAATACTAATATTAATTTCAGTACTATTACCTAAAGACACATTATAAACGCCTTCTTCAGTTAATTGTCCAGAACCATCTCCACTTGTATCATAAGTAGCAGAAATAAAGATTGGAACTATTGCTTGCACTGCATATTCGCCACCTGTTTGACACTCTACTTCTTCGTCTGCACCCTTAGATAAGATTAATACAATTCTGTCGCTTGTGTCTTGTGTGTTTTGCAATACTACCATTACTGCATTTGATGTTGTAGCCGAAGTATCTTGCAAGTTTATCGTTACGCGTTGCAATAAGATGTAATTAAATTCTATTGTAAGATTGTCATATTCGTCATTTAAAGTCCTAGAAATTGTGTTGTTAAATACAGTGAGAGTATCTATCGCTTCACTACCATTATAAATGACAATTGATTGAAGTTGAACTCTCCTATTAAGACCGTCAACAGTAGTTGCCTTTAAAATCGCATAACCTGTAATATTAACTACACTACCAAAATCAAGACTAAATGTAGTACTGTATGAAGTTGAAGAACCAGAACCTACGGTATAGGTATAAGCATTTGCACCTAATGCTGTATTAAGTGCAGGAGCAGTGGTAGTAGGATTAGCCCCTAAGTTGTCTTTTAAGGTAATACTATATAAACGCATTGTATAATCAATAACGATTGTAGCGTTTTCACTCAATGTAAAGGTTAATGTACCAGTATTAGCCCAAGTACCCTCATTATTGATTGTGCCGCTTGTTTCATCATTCATTACAATACGATCCACACAATAACCAGCACCCGCTGTAACAGTAATAGTGTATTCATTCAAGTAAGTACCTTGTCCGTTTTCATAACCAGTACCTGTAATTTCATACTTATTAAGTTGAGTAATAACATCAGTACCAGCAGTTGAAGTTAATCTTTCTTGAACAGTTATAGTACGAGTAATACTAATAAATACAACATTTACAGTTATTTCATTTTGACCATATACTGCCCCACCACTAGTAATTGCCGAAATTAAACCAGCAACAGTTTGTGTAGTCAATCCTGCAAAAATATTTTGTGGGTCTGTTGTGCCTTGATAACCACCTGCAGGTTGATTATTTGTAATTATTGTCTTAGCAGTACCATTGTATGTTGCGTCTACGTGGTCAAGGAAATATCTTGTACCGTCTGCTACTGTTACAGTATAACCACTAATGTCGCTATTATAAGTTAAACCAGTTGCAGGGTCGGTTGAGAATGTAAATCCTGAAGATTGTTCTGCATCATCTAAGTATGCAGCAAAATTAATGCTAAAACCATTTGATAAAGGATATGTCACATCATACTTTGGTGCCGTTGCATCAGCAAAAGTTACTGTAAATTGCCCTGAATAAACGCCGTTAGAAGAATTTATACTTAGAGTAGCACCACTAAAACTTCCAAACGCGTAACCTTGAGTATAGTTAGGGTAAACATAGACATAGACAGTCTGTCCATATTCAACCTCTAAAGTTAATTCTTCATTTGCATTTGGAATAGATGCAGGGTCTAAAGGTTCCGCAGATATAACGACTTTACCACCATTTGCCTCAGATTCATTTATTTGAATTGTCCTTGTATCCATTTCAAAAGTAGCAACTAAGTGTAGTGTGGTAACTGTATCGGCAAGGGCTGAGCCACCAACTAAATTCAAACTAAATGTTGCAGTTTCGGTAGCTTGATTTGCACCCGTCTCTGTTATAGACCAGTTAACGAAATTCAAAATGTTTGCGTAGTTAGATGTTGAAGGGATACTTGCGTTAACAGTACCATTGTATAAAATTGTTGCTGATGTTGGGTTGTCACTTGTTACCGTGTTTCCACCTGTAATTGCCATTTGTACAACAGGTGTCGCACTTGATGGTGTACCCGATGGTGTAGATACTGACAATTCAATATTGTATTGACGATTAAAACTTGCTCTTACATAATATGAGTCGCCACCAGCATAATAAGTTGAGTGACCTACTGTAAATGAGTAAACATTACCTGCTTGAGTAACAAAACCATTGCTATCATCTGGGGTCAAGCCAGAGAATGTACCACCACTAGAAGTACTACCAGTAAAGCCAGCAAATACCCATTGAGCATTAGAACCTATTGTTACATTTACAATTGTATCTTCTTCATACCATACATTTTCAACAGGTGTTGCATCTACTGCACCTATGGTAACTTGGTCACTTGAGTAAGTATCAGAGAAACCATTAAATACAGTGCTAATGTCTAATCTATATAATTTAGTAAAAATTGCTTCTAAATTATACGAGTCGTCCATTGTTAGAGTTAATGCGTATGTATAAACGTTGCTACCTGGAGTACCTGTGCCACCATTTGCATAAACGATATCAGTAGATGCTTCTACCCCGCCGCCCATAATGTCGTAGTAATTCCATGAAGATAGTTTATAGTGGCTATTATTAGCAAAGTTAGCCGTTGCTGTAATAGTAACTTGCGTACCTATAGCAACAGGTTGCCCTACTGTAGCACCAGAAACACTCACGCTACCAGCAGAAGTGTCGTTTGCTTTAACATTTAAAGTAACTTGTTTTAAGAAGATTTTAAGCATAGGCAAACGGTCATTTTCAACTGCTGAAATAAACCATGGGCTAGAATCAGTGTTAAAAGTCCAACCATAGTAAAGTTCTGTGTTTTCAAAAGTTATACTACCATCTTGAGCCTTTTTACCTTGCATTTCAGAATAAGAACTTGCGCCAGTAATTCCAGAAATTGCAGTTTGAGTCGCATTATAGTATACGCAATTTGTATAAGTACCACTAGCATTACTACCTACAATAGCACCTGAAGAATTTGCAGTTGTGGAACTAACAGCACCCGCACTATAAGAAGTACTTACATTACAACTACTATTAACACCAACAATACCACCTACATTAGTGCTACCAGCAACACCGTGAATATTGTAACAATTTGATATAGAACTGCCACCATTTAAGTTACCAACAATACCACCGACATTGTTAAGACCTGAAATACCACTTTCATTATAGCAGTTTGAAATTATTGATTTACTTGTAGCGGTACCAGCAATACCACCTACATTTGAACTTGTGGTATACCACGAAGAATCAACCACTGCTACATTAGAGATGTTTGCACCACTAACATAACCAAACAAACCAACTAAACCAGAGCCTGCGCTAGAAAGTCCGCTAATTTTGTATCCGTTACCATTAAACGTACCACTAAATGGAAACGCCGTAGGTGTACCTTCCCTACCGATTGGATTCCAAACGGTAACCACACTCATATCTACATCTTCAACCAAATTGAAAGTGTAGCCAGCCATTGTTTGCCCTGCCATAACAGCATCAGACAAAGTAATTAATAACGCAGCACTATTAGACATAGATACACCATTTAATGATGTGTTACCTGTCTTTGCTGTAAAAGTTGTACCACTCAAATCAGCATATTTACTTAATTCGTCTGTGTAGTCAGGAGCGACAGAAACTAGCAATGTAGAGTTTGATGCGGTATTTGAATATGTAACAGGAGCATTTGCTTGCAAAACCACACCGTCTGTTACTGTAGGCATAACAAGGTTAATACAAGGACGAACAGCATAAGTGTTTGCAACGTTACCTTCACTAATTAAGCCATTATTTACAACAGCGATGCCATCATTTACACTAGAACGCAATGCGTAATTGCTTACTGCAAGACGAGTGTTATTACTCAAATTCCAAAGACCTGAATTAATGGAGAATCCATCTTCTTTAATAGTCTTAAAACTATTAACTCTTTCTTCTGGCGAGGTGGCAGTAGTAGAAAAACCACCTACTTCTAGAGCGCTAGGTAGCCAAATCTTATCCCCTGCAATACCATTAGAGTTTAAAATTTCTTGATTATCTACAGTTTCCAAAGGAACTGACTGAGCATCAGGTGCTTGATAGTATAGTGCATCAAAACCATAAGGTACTATCATATCAGCAAATCCAGCATAGCCCACATTTTTAATAAATTGCGGCAAGAATTCATTAATCAAATAGTCTCTTACGGCACTACTGCTGTAAGAATTACTGGTTTCGTCATAAGGTAAGTTTGCCACTGCTTCGTTAGCATAAAGCGTAATAATGCCATTTTGCTTATAAACTACTAACCAGTCATAGCCACCTAAGGAGACAATACTAGACACAATTTCCCCGCCAGCATTACCTAAAGCTACATTATCACCTTTGTCTGTAAGGTTTGCGTTAAGTTTCAATGCTACGTTTTCATTCCAGCCGTTTGCATTCAGCAAAGAGCCACCGTCTAAAACTTCAACCTTAGAGTCGGTTTCAGGAGTAACAGTTAAGTTTGTTTTATTAGAAAACACTACTCCTAAAGTGATAGCAGTAGCACAAACAAGAGCAACCAAAATTAACAAGGTTATTTTTAAACCCTTTTTAGATAGATTTATGCCCCTGATAAATGTATTCATATAAAGACCTCCATTTTGTTTTCAAGTCTTAAATTTAGAAAAAGTTTACTTAAGTCGCAAATATCTAAGATTTATTGTACCATATTTAAGCGATAACTTACAAACAATTTACGACATATTTTAAAAATATTTCACTTTTTTCTTTTTTTATTTTTCCATAAGTCAAAAGAATAATACATAATTTTACAAAATATTATTATTTTCTTACTTTGTTTCGTCTAAATAAGTCGCTAGCAAGTCTGCCGTATGGAACAAAGGACAAATTTTGTATGTATAGTAAGCATCGCTAATTGAGTAACTCCCCGCCTTTGCTCGCATATCAAATCCACCCATATGCCAGTTGATTGCCATCGCTTCTTCGCGAGTGAGTCGCAAAAAACCATTTATTATATAAACCGATTTTTCGCCATGTCCATAAGGCAGACTATCTTGTATAGTGTAGAATGGTTGCTGTACCCAATCGCCGTCAACTTTTACATTACGGTACTCTACCTTATATGTGTTTGCCTTACAAATGTCGTGTAGCAAAGCAATCAAAGCAATACTTTCCTGGCTGATGTGTTTCTCTAACTCTGCGCCAAATTCCATTTCTAGCAATTTTTTGAATCGTTCATACACGTTTAGACTATGTTTACATAAGCCACCTTCGTAGGCTGAGTGAAATTTTGTACTAGCGGGTGCCGTAAAAAAGTCTGTAGTCTCCAACCATTCAAGCAACTTCCCCGCTCCTTCACGATGGACATATGTATTAAAAATTTCTAGAAATTTTTGTTTGTTTTCTTCTATCATAATAGTCCTTTTAATAAATATTACACTAATATTCTAGTAAATATGACAAAATAAGTCAAATAAAAAACGGGAATTAATCCCGTAAAATTTTTATTTTCCTTTCACTCTACCGATATCAGTATTGTCTTTTTGAGTGTTTCGCATTTGTTTTATAGGATGTTCATCTACTTGAAAGCGGTAGTCTGTGCCTTGTTTTTCAATTTCTTGCATAATTACTGCGTGGCTAGGCACCGCTTTTATGCTTTTATTAACTTGTTTTTGATATTCAAAGAATGTTGCATTTTCTGGCAAACTATCGAGCGGAACGACTTTTTCGCGTTTTGCAGTGTCGCGTACGGTGTTTGCAAGTATATCTCTTACATACTCAATATTTGGACCTAATGTAAGTAGTTCTGGGAAATCGCCACCACAAGTAAAGACTTCTTGCCAGTCTTTTTTCTCATATTTCTTTAATAAATCGGCAGTCATATGCAAATGCGTCAATTCTTGGTCTAAGTATTCAGCCCAAAGAGCCTTTACTTTTTTGTCTTTTTCGTCTTCCATACAAGAATAGTATAAATAACATTCCACATACTCGTGCATTAACATACATTCTAGCCACGAGCAATTTGTATCCATAAGCGAGCCATAACTTGAAACGTGTTCTTCTTCTACCATAGCAATTTCCTGATAAACTTGTCTACCGATATCATTTTCGTAAAACTGCCCTAAATTCATGTAATAATTCATTGTTTGCTGTTCGGCGGCTGTAATGATTTCAATATTTAATTTAGTGATTGGCGATGCAGTTTTGTTATCAATAGGTGTACGAATATCGTCAAACGGGTGTCTGTGGTGTGCGATTGTCGGTCTTCCTGGCATAATTTCAGTATAACCACCTACCAACTGCTCTGCGTGTATGCCTGTATCGTGTTCTAGCAAGTCGGCATACCTATACAAATGATCAAAATCTTCTAGCAAAGCAAAATCAAGTGTCGCTTTTACGTGTTTGTCGGGTTCGCGTTGAGCAAGTCTAGCTGTTAAATCAACCGCTAACTGCTCGTAACCTATTGTGGTTTCTAGCAAGGTTTCGTCAATAGGTTTTAGACAAGCGATTTTCTTTTGCTGTTGTTGTTCTGTGCGCCTAATAAAAGCGACTTCACGTCTTAAATCATTATTTGGGCAATGCCTAGAAAATTGATGCAAAAACCAGTTTGCTTCATACTCGGTACCATTCATTAAAATTATACGTAAACGAGTATATGGGTCTACTTCATTCTTATCATAACTAAACGGATAAAGTTTATCCCAACTAACGAACAATTTATCTATAGGCGCGCCCTTTTCTTTGAATGGATTAAACATAAAAACTCCTTTAAAATAGTATACAAACTTATTTTTGTCCTAAAAAGCAAAATTATTCAAATTTTAAATAAAAAAAGAGCAGTCTATAAAACTGCTCCGTAAGATTACATTGATAATTCTTCTTCTTTTCCTTTTGTTGTCGCTTCCTCTTTTGATGTTTCTTGTTTTTCCGCTGGCGTAACTTTCCTCAAATCGCTTGCGTAACTAGCATATGCTGGCACGTAAATTTCATTCAAAGCGCCTAGTGTTACTTCATACTCTTTCCCGTCAATTATTTTTTTACAATGTCTCTTAATGTTTTCTTTACCATAAATGCTCATAATATTTACTCCTTAATTTAGTTTGCTTTATAATATAGCACAAAAAAGAAAAATATTCAAGTATTAAAGTTTAAATTAATTGCAAATTCGCATATATTATGTTAAAATTTGTCTAGTTAGGCAAATCGTTTGCCTAATATTTTATAGGTATTTCTTATCTATATAATATTATATATACAAATTTTTTGAACTAGATGAAAAAAGGAGTTTTTTAATATGGAAATTACTGAAATAATAGAAAAACAAAAACAGTTGTTTGCTTCGGGCAAAACTCTTAACTATAAATTTAGAAAAGCGCAGTTGGAATTGTTGGAAAAATCAATAAAAGAACATACTCCACAATTACTAGCCGCTTTTAAAAAAGATTTAAACAAGTGCGAATATGATGCGGTAACGACCGAAATTAGCCTTGTTTATGCTGAAATTAAATATTTAAAACGCAGGCTACGTGGGCTAATGAAACCGAAAAGCACGACGACTTCCCTACTTAACTTCCCTGCAAAAGGTAAAATTTTACGCGAGCCATACGGGCAAGTTTTAATAATGGCACCTTGGAACTATCCGTTTCAGTTAGCACTTTGCCCGCTCGCTGGAGTAATTGCGGGCGGAAATACTACTATAGTAAAGCCTAGCGCCTATACACCATCAGTTTCACAAGTGATTGCTGATATTTTGAGCGTGTTTGACCCTGCGTATATTGCGACAGTCCTAGGTGGTCGTGAACAAAATCAAGCATTACTTGACCAAAAGTTTGACTTAATTTTCTTTACTGGTAGTAAAGGTGTAGGACAAATTGTGGAAGAAAAGGCATCAAAGCACTTATGCCCTGTTGTGTTAGAGTTGGGAGGCAAGTCACCTTGTATAGTTGACGAAACCGCGAACTTAAAAACGGCAGTTAGGCGTATTGTTTGGGGTAAATTCCTAAACGCGGGTCAAACATGCATTGCACCTGACTACATTTTTGTACAAAGCAGTATTTATGAAACCTTTATTCAAAAAGTTGTAGAAACTATTAAACAGTTTTACTACAAAGACGGCAAAATTAGTGATGACTTTATGTATATTGTAAATCAAAAACACGCGGAAAGATTGAAAAACTTAATTATTAAAGAAAAAGTCGTTTTCGGTGGAAATTTAACAGATAGACTACTAGAGCCAACAGTGATGCGTGATGTAACTTACGACGATGCGATTATGCAAGAAGAAATTTTTGGCCCTATTATGCCGATTATCAAATACGATGAAATTAACGAAGTTATTAACTACATTAACGCGCACGATAAACCTTTAGCTTTGTATTACTTCACTAAAAACAAAAAACTTGCAAATCTAGTTGTACAGATGACAAGTTCGGGTGGCGTTTGTATAAACGAAGTAGTTATGCACTTTACCGAGCATTCCCTACCTTTTGGTGGTGTGGGTGCTAGTGGTATGGGAAATTATCATGGTAAATTCTCCTTTAATACATTCACACATGCAAAATGTATTTTGAAAAAGTCTCCAAATATTGAAATTATGCTAAAATATCCACCTTATACAAAAACTAAATCTAGCTTTTCGTATTTCTATTTAGGATACAAGCAAAACAAAAATGACACTAACCCGCAAAATAATGCAAGTTAGCCGCAAAATTTAGCAGCTTACTGCAAATTATTATATTTTTAGAGTGATTTTTTATCTATTTTTTTGTATATTTTACTAATTTAAAATGATTTAAGAGCGATTATTTTTAATTTAAATGAGGAGTAATTCATTAAAAAAAGACCAAAAAAATAAAATTTTTGGTCTTTTTTTATGCAAGTCCGCTTTAATTTAACGAGATTTGCGGGTATTAGCACAAGTTTTAGTACTTTTTGTTGCTTTCGAGCGAGTACGAGTTGCACGACTGCTTGTACCAATTTCTCTTGCACTTTCTACCTTAGCATTGCTTCTGCTAGCACTTCTTATGTTAGAAGCACTGCTACGTGTAGCCGAATTAGTACTACTACGAGTAGCAGATTTAGTAGAACGAATGCAACAACCGCATCCGCTCTTTCTAGTAGAAGATTGCTGTGCTGACTTAGTAGCCATTTTACACCTCCGTATTTTTCAAGCATTTTGCTTGCGAGTTTATTATTTGTTGTTATTAAAAAATAATACTAATTAAACTATGTTAAAGTTTGTAAATTAGTTTTTTTAATTAAAGAAACGGAAAATGTATAATATTATTTCAAATTAATCTATAAAGTTAGTGTATAATTTTTTATAATAACACTATGTACTAAGAATTTTTTATAACAATCATTTTACTAAAACAAAAAAAGCACCTACTTTTGTGTGCCACAAAAAAGTTTAATACTTTTGAGTAGAACCTAACTAAAGTGCTTTTTATCTTAATTGTTAATATTTTGCTTAAACCTTAAAATATTAATATTACTCAATGCTTATAAAGTAATAGTATATAGGTTGTCCGCCACTAATAACCGAAACTTCACAATCTGGGTATTTTTCTTGTAGTTTTTCGCTAAGTGCGTTTGCATCTTCTTCTTGTACGTCTTTACCGTAGAATATAGTAATGTTGACTTTATCTTCGTCAATCATTTTCTCTACTAATTTTTCCGCAGCATCATTCACAAGAGCATCTTTTGTCTTGATAGCGCCACCTGTAATACCTATAATGTCGCCTTCCTTTATATCAAAGCCGTCAATGTGAGTAGTCCTAACCGCATTAGTAATAGAGCCACTGACTACATTCTTGCGTGCTGCCTCCATAGCCTCTAAATTGTCATTTAACGAACTATCCATATTGAAAGCAAGCATAGCAGAAACACCCTCAGGTATTGAAACCGTAGGTATAACATGAATAAAACGCTTTGTAAAATTCTGTGCCTGTTCGGCAGCTAAAATTATATTTTTATTATTTGGAAACACGAAAACATGGTCGCTAGGCACTTTGTCAACTGCTTCTGCAATATCATTTGCACTAGGATTCATTGTTTGACCGCCTTCTACAATTTGGTCAACACCTAAATCTTTGAATACACTAGAAATCCCTTCGCCAGACGCAATTGCAACCATACCAAAAGGTTTGGTGTTTTGCACGGTTTTTTCTCTTGCAGCCTTTAACTCTCTATTTTGTTGAACCATATTTTCAATTTTAAGGTTGTATAGTTCGCCTAATTCAAGAGCGTAGCCTAAGGCTTTGTTTGGCTCGTTTGTGTGAACGTGGACTTTTACTAGGCTCAAATCCCCCACACAAATAACTGAATCACCTATTGCCATTAATTTTTCACGTAATTTATCAATATCAGAAATTGTAGTCTTTTTATTTAATTCAATAATCATATATTCTGTACAATATGCAAATTTAATATCTGCCAAATTCTCATAATTGATTATTGCACTGTTTTCTTCCACGATAGGTTTTGATTCTTCAGCTTCTTTTAGAATTGTGTCTTCGTCTTCTATTGTTAGACCTTTATAGAAACCTTTGAACAAGTCAAGCAGACCCATACCACCTGCGTCAACTACGCCTGCTTGTTTTAGCACTGGTAGAAGATTAGGTGTTTCTTCCAAAATTTCTTCACCAGTTTTCAATACTTGGTCAAAGAACCCTTCAAAATCTTGATGCTTTTTAGCAGCAGAGACTGCACTTTCTGCCATTACGCGAACGACAGTAAGAATTGTACCTTCTTTTGGAATTGAAACGGCTTTGTATGCGTACTCAGCACCACTCTTCATTGCCTTTGCCCAAAGTTTTGTAGTAAGTTCCTGGTCTGTACATTTCATAATCTCAATAGCCATACCACGTAAGATTTGAGATAAAATAACCCCTGAGTTACCACGAGCACCACGCATAGAGCCTTTACTCAATGCGTCCCCTAGTGCATCAAAATTGTTTGTAGGACATTCATTAATATATTTTGTCGCAGACTTAAATGTTGCTGACATATTAGCACCTGTATCACCATCTTGCACAGGGAACACGTTTAAACTGTCAATGTATTTTTTGTTAGTTTCCAAATATATATTTGCGGCATTTACCATTCTACGAAAGATAGTGCCGTTAATAGTCTTCTGCATTTATTACCTCTAAAAAATAAAAATAGAAAAACAGTATAAGATTAAACTCTCACACCTATTACATTAATATTGACGGTGTCCACTATCATACCTGAAAACTGCTCTACACGATACTTAACCGCTTTTTTAATAGATTCAGCTACAGCGCTGATAGGCACCCCATATTTTAAAACGACAAATAAGTCAAGTAAAATTCTATTACCATTTGTTATAACCTTGACGCCCCTACCTAGTTGTTGTTTTTTGAACAACTCGGCAAAGTTGTCACTTAATTTTTTTGATACAAGGTCAACTACACCATAACAGTCAAGCGCAGCAGATGCTGCGACACTGGCTATAGCATCGTCTGATATAAAAATCTTACCATAATAGTTTGTAGTTGTTACAGACATATGACCTCACTAAAAATTCACTATGCGACTATATCACATAGTACTTTTCTATTTTACTACTATATGAATAATTTGACAAGTATTTTTGCTAAAAAATTTTAACTTTTTTTAAAATATTAAAAAAATTTAATAAATAGTGTTGCAAAAACTGCAAAAAAATGATACAATAGTCCTACATTATATGACAAGGACGACTTGTTCTATAAATATATATAACCTATAAATATTACAAGGGGTGAAATAAAATGAGTAAAATATGTGAAAACTGTGGTAAGACACAAATGGCTGCAAATCAAGTTCACCGTCAAAGTCAATGGGTACAACGTCGTACTTCTAAACCTAAACAAGTGAACTTACAAAATGTAACAGTTACCGATGAAAACGGTAATACTTGCAAAAAGAAGCTTTGCACACGTTGCATCAAGAAAATGAAAGCTGAATAGTAACTAAAAAACTATCCTATACTTAGGATAGTTTTTTTATTTTAGATTTAACTTACTAGTTTTTTAAATTTAACTTGCTAATTGACTTCTAAAGACAAATCTTATTAAACCCCTTAAAAACTTTGGTGCTTTAATTACAATAATTTTCATTATATGCCCCCTTTTAAAATTAATATGAAAAGAAGAGCTAAATTGTTAATTAATCACCCAAAGATTTCAAATACCTAATTAACTCATGTTTGTCAGGGGCTGAATACATAGCACTACCTAGCACTAACACGTCTGCCCCCAATGAGACAACAGTGCCTGCATTTTGTTTATTAATTCCTCCATCAACTTCTATTAAGTAGTTATATTTTTCTCTTTCCCTAATTGCGTTTAACTCAGCAATTTTACTAGTAGCATTAATCATAAATTGCTGACCGCTTTTACCTGGCTCTACACTCATTACTAAAACCAAATCTACAAAAGGCAAGTAATTTTCAATTGCACTAACTTTTGTATCAGGTTTTATTGCAAGCCCTGCCTTGCATCCTAGTTCGTGTATCTTATTGATTGTATTAATTACCGCTATTGTGCCTTTTATCGCTTCAAAATGTACAGTAATTACATTTGCTCCAGCACGGGCAAATGCTGGTAGTCTGTCAAGAGGATCTTCCACCATTAAATGTACGTCAATTGTTGTGTTAACCCTTTTTGAAAGTAAAGACAAGACGATTTCGTCAAACGTCTTTGCTGGTACGAATTTCCCGTCCATAATGTCGCAATGCAACCAGTCTGCACCATTATAGATTAAATTTTTACTATATTCTAGTAAATCTGCTAATGGGCATGGGTCGGTACTAGGTGAAATCAAAACTTGCTTACTCATATTTTTTACTCTCCTTTTCTTTTGCTTGGTTGTATAAATCACAATAGCGGTCATATCTATCTTTATTTATTAGTTTATCCCTTACTGCTTGTTTTACTCCACAAATTGAAATATTTTCTGCAATATGGCTACAATTATTAAACTTGCATTTAGTGTTAAACTCTGCAAACTCTGGGCAGTTATCTAGTATTAGCTGTGGTGAATAATCGTCTAATTCAAAGGCATTAAAGCCTGGAGTGTCCGCGAGCAGCCCGCCATTATTTAACAAAAATATCTCGCTATGTCTAGTAGTATTTTTGCCACGTGCCGTCTTTAAACTCAAATCTCCTATCTCCATATTTACATTTGGAAGTAACGTTTTTAGAATACTTGTTTTCCCCACCGCGGACTGCCCAGTTAATACGGAAAATTTATCTTTTAATACGGGCAACAAAACTTTATTAGTTTGTTCTATATCTAATACTGACGTTTTCAATATTTTGCAAACTGGCTTGTATTGGCTCTCAATGTCTATTATGAATTGCTTTTCCGTTAAGTCCATTTTGTTTATGACTAATACGGGTATTATTCCTAGCGATAGAAACTTAATTAAAAGTTTATCAATTAAAGTAAAATCGGGTTTTGGTATGGGTGCAATAATAATTAGTACTTGCTCAACATTAGCGACTTCTGGCCTAATTAATGAATTGTTCCGCGGGTAAACTTTTTCTATGACTTTGTTTTCCAAATCAACTTCTACAAAGTCGCCTATTAGAATTTTATCTTCTTTTAATTTTTTGCGGGCTTTGGTTACCACGACTCCATTAGGAGTACTTAACCAAAAATCTCCACCCACACCTTTAATTACTCTACTTTTAATTTAAATCACCCCCAAAATTAAGACATATTGCTAGGATTAATCTCTATAAACACCGTACTTTTTTGATGCTTATCATTACTGACTATATCGTACAGAAAATCGGTTATTTTAGGCTCTGTGTCTAACTTAAACCGCAAAAGTATTTGAAATCTATATTTTGTCTCTATTCGTGAAATAGGCGAACTCATTGCCTTGCAAAATAGAAATTGCTCTCTATTCAGTGCCACATAATCGTTAATTTGTGAATATAATCTGGCTGTCGTGGCTCTTGCGTCGTCCTTGTCTGTTGATGTTACCAAAATACGTATAATTTTTGTAAATGGCGGAAATCCTGACACTTCGCGCAAATTGATTTCTTTTTTATAAAAGCCTAAATAATCGTAGTTTGACACAAATCTATATACGTAATGACGTGGCGTGTAGGTTTGCAAAATTACACGGCCTTCCTTTTCCGCTCTACCCGCCCTGCCTGCTACTTGTGTAATCAACTGGAAAGTGCGTTCATTTGACCTATAATCACTAAAATGTAGGCTCATATCGGCATTGATTATACCAACAAGTGTAACATTAGGGAAATCGTGCCCTTTTGCTATCATCTGTGTACCTACCAAAATACACGGTTTAGTATTAGCAAAAGTGGTTAGCAATTCGTTTAGCGCGTTCTTGTTTTTAGTCGTGTCAAAGTCCATACGCAGTATAGTAACATCGGGAAAAAGTTTCCCTAATTCTTCCACGACTTTTTGAGTACCTATTGCCCCCATTCTTAGGTATGTACTGCCACACGCGGGGCAATTTGTCAAAGCCTTATATCGTCTATTGCAGTAATGGCATTTTAGCAAGTTATCTTCTTTATGGTAAACCAAAGACACGTCGCAATCTTCGCATTTCGCTACATAACCACATTCACGGCATATCATATAACTACTAAAGCCACGTCTATTCAAAAATAGCATCGCTTGATTTTTTAGTTTTACACATTCGGTTAACTGCTCAGTAAGTCTAGCACTAAATATACCTGTATTGCCAGCACGGACTTCGTCACACATATTCACAATTTCAATCGGTGGCAAACTCTTTGCGTTGGCTCTATTCGGTAATATATGCAACATATACTCGCCTTTTTGTGCTTTATAGAAAGACTCTAGGCTAGGCGTGGCACTCCCTAAAATCACGGGACAATTATTAAATTTTGCTCTAAACAAAGCCACGTCGTGCGTTTGGTAACGCGGGTTTGATTCTGCCTTATAACTAGGGTCATGTTCTTCGTCTAAGACAATCACACCTAAGTTATTTAGCGGAGCAAAAATTGCACTCCTAGCACCGATTGCTATACGTGCTTGCCCTGTACGTAATCTCTGCCATTCGTCAAAACGTTCTCCGTCACTTAGTCCACTATGCAATATTGCCACATCATCGCCAAAACGTGCAGTAAAGGTTGAAAGCACTTGTGGAGTTAGTGATATTTCGGGAACTAACAAAATTGCTGTCTTACCTTCTTTTAGCACTTGTGAAATTACGTGCATATAAACTTCGGTTTTGCCCGAACCAGTTACACCAAACAAAAGGTGGCATTTGTCTCTGTTTGCTAAAACTTGCTCTACCACTTTGTTTTGTTCCTGCGTAAGTGTAACTTGTTTATCTTCCTTCGCAATGCGTTCGGGCGAACGAA
The DNA here is from genome assembly GCA_944384375.1 of uncultured Clostridia bacterium. GTDB lineage: Bacteria > Bacillota > Clostridia > Christensenellales > UBA1242 > UBA7867. The sequence goes on from CALWTE010000003.1 coordinate 48,184, forward strand.
TCTTTGCACTGGTAATCTGCCGTAAAAAGCCATTTTCAATTAATTTATTTACATTATTTGAACCGTACTTTTTGTTTAACTCACTCTGCGCGTAAAGTTGCCCTTCTTTAAGACTGAGTATCAAATCAATTTGCTTCGTTGCATTTTTCCTAACATTTAAGAGCATTTCATCGGGCTTGAATGCGTCTGTCGTCTCTACAAAATTTATATACAAGGGTTTAGCCTTGCCGTTGCGTAATTGTGTAGGTATGAACAAACGCATACAATCTACATTCCTTAAATGAAAGGCTTTCCGCATTTTGTCGTTTAAGTCTATAAATTCAGGTGTCAGTACGGGATAATCGTCTTTTGCTCCTATGATTGTTTTTAGCATTTTAGCATCTAAGTCGCTATGCTCTTTTAGTCGCAAAACATAGCCTTCAATAATGCGTTTGCCAAAAGGTACATAAACTCTTTGCCCTGCTAAAATATTAGGAGTAGCGATATAGTCAAAAACCTTATCAACTTGGTCGTTTGTTACATCAACAATGACTTCGGCTATCATTCGCTACTCCTTTTATAATTAATTATTTCCTTTTTCCCCTGCTGTAACTGCGCCGTCAAAAACTTCTTCAGCAGCAATTGCAATAACTTTAGGGTCTTTGTCCCTAGGTTCGCCCATTAAGTATTCGCTATTTAACTGCTTAGCGCGTTTGGCAACTAGGCAAGTCAACAAAAACTTATTACCTACTTTTGCTACCAACTCGTCAATAGGCGGTTCCATCATTATATATTCTTTGTCTTCTTTTTCCATACTCTTTACTCTCCTTACTTAATCAATTCCATAACTATACTAGAAACCATCTTTGGATTTGCCTTACCTTGAGTGGCTTTCATTGCTTGTCCTACAAAGAACGCCATAGTCTTTTGATTGCCTGCTTTTAATTCGGCAACAGCCTTTGGATTATCTGCGACAATCTTTGCAATAATTTCTTTCAAGGCGCCTTCGTCATTCATTTGTGCAAGACCTAGTTCTTCAACTAACTTCTTAGGCTCGCCACCCTTTTCCCAAATGATGTCAAAAATCTTCCTTGCACCTGCCTGATTGATTTCGCCATTCTTATACATTTCTAGCATTTCGGCAAGGCTCTTAGCATCAACTAAAATTTCTCTATCGTCTATTTCAAATGCGTTTAACTTCTTAAACACTTCGGCTGTTATCCAGTTACAAACGAATTTAGGTTCGTTAAAATAACTTAAAACTTTCTCAAAGAAATCCGAATATTTTTTCTCGGCGGTAAGCAAGTTTGCGTCTTGCTCGGTTAAGCCTAGTTTTATATATTCTGCCACACGTTCTGGAGCGAGTTTTGGTAGTCTTGTACGAATACTCTCTATATATTCATCACTCACATTTAGTGGAATTAAGTCAGGGTCTGGGAAATACCTATAATCTTGACTATCTTCCTTGGTTCTCATTGTGTAAGTTTTGCCCTTTTCGTCGTCCCAACGGCGTGTTTCTTGAATGACTTTTCCGCCACTTTCTAGCACTTCAATTTGTCTATTTGATTCATAATTAATTGCGCGTTGCACTGCTCTAAATGAATTTAAGTTCTTTAACTCTGTACGTGTACCTAGTGGTTCACCTGGTTTGTTTACTGAAATATTTACGTCAAACCTAATACTACCTTCTTGCATTTTACAATCGCTCACGCCTACATATAAAAGTGTGCTACGCAATTTTTCTAGGTAAGCAACGGCTTCTTCTGCGCTATTCATATCAGGCTCTGATACAATTTCAATCAATGGCACACCACCACGATTGTAGTCAACAAGTGTACCAGAATTGTCGTGAATAAGTTTACCTGCATCTTCTTCTAGGTGAATCCTGTTTAAGTGAATAAACTTCTTTTTGCCGTCCACTTCAATTTCCAAACCACCGCCTACGCATAGTGGATATTCTAACTGCGAAATTTGGTAAGCCTTAGACAAATCTGGGTAGAAATAATTTTTACGTTCAAACACGGAATAGTTATTTATTTTACAGCCTACTGCTAGCCCCATAAGAATGGCTTTTTCCACAGCATCTCTATTTAACACTGGCAGTGCCCCTGGCATAGCGGTACACACAGGACAGCAGTTTGTATTAGGTTTATCGCCAAATTCATTTTTACAACCGCAAAAACACTTTGTCTTTGTGTTTAACTCGCTATGAACTTCTAGTCCAACAACGATAGTATATTCCATTACTACTCTCCCCCTTTATGTGCTTTTTCAAAGGCATTTGCTACCTGATAAATAGTAGGTTCGTCAAAATGCTTACCTATAATTTGCATACCTACTGGCAAGCCTTCGCTTGTTTTACCACAAGGCATACTCAGTGCTGGCACGCCTGCAATATTAATAGGCACGGTAAAAATATCTGTTAAATACATTGCTACGTGGTCATTTGCCTTTTCGCCTAGTTTAAATGCTGGGCTTGCTGTCGTAGGACTGATTAGCACATCACACTTTTCAAATGCTTGTAAAAACTCATTACGAATAACTTTTTGTACACGTTTTGCCTTACGATAAAATGCGTCATAGTAACCACTGCTCAATACATAATTGCCTAGCATAATACGGCGTTTAACTTCTTTACCAAAACCTTGCGTACGTGATTTAAAATATAAATCAACTAAGTCTGTATAATCTTTGGCTCTTACACCATATCTAATACCGTCAAAGCGCGCAAGGTTACTTGCGGCTTCTGCACTGGAAATTACATAGTAAACTGCAAGTGCTGTGTCAAGACTAGGCAAGTCAATTTCCACGAGTTCGGCACCACTCTCCTTGTACCAGTCTAGAGCCTTTTGTAAGTTATCACGAACTTCGGGACTAAGGGCTTCAGTGTAGAATTGTTTTGCTACACCTATTTTTATTCCTTTTACCCCGTCATTAAGCTTGCTGGTGTTATCTGCAACTGGTGTGTGGCTCGCTGTCATATCCATTTTATCTGCGCCAGCGAGTACGTTTAGCATTGTCGCATTGTCTTCAACGGTACGAGTAAGAGCGCCCACTTGGTCTAGTGAACTAGCAAAAGCCACTACACCGTAACGAGAAACTCTACCATAAGTAGGTTTAATACCTACCACGCCACAAAAACTACTCGGTTCTCTAATTGAACCACCTGTATCGGTTCCTAAACTAGCAAAACATTGTTTTGCTGCAACTGTGGCAGCACTACCACCACTACTACCACCTGGCACACGAGTTTCGTCAACAGGGTTTTTCACCGCACCGAAAGCGGAGTTTTCGTTACTACTACCCATAGCGAATTCGTCCATATTTGCCTTACCTATGATAATCGCGCCTGCATCAAGTAACTTTTGCGTAACTGTGGCATTGTATGGTGAGTCAAAGTTCTCTAAAAACTTACTAGAACAAGTGGTCTTTGTGCCTAGCATATTGATATTATCTTTTATCACAATAGGCACACCACCTAAAACACCTACGTCTTCGCCCTTTGCTCGTTTTGCGTCAATTTCTTTTGCACGAGCCATTGCTAAATCAAAGTAAGTAGAGTTTAATGCGTTTAAGTCTTTTGTCTTTTCAATTTGCTCAAAACATAATTTTACTAATTCTTGCGAAGTGATTTCGCCCTTGTCTAATGCTGATTTTACTTGTGTCAAACTCAAATCTAAATAATTCATATTTCTAATCCTCCGCAACTGTTATAGGCACTAAGAATGCGCCGTCTTTTTTATCTGGTGCGTTTAACACAATTTGCTCAACTGGTAGGCTATCAACCACTACGTCGGGTCTAAGTTGCGTATCGGCATCAATTGTACTCTCTAACAAGTCAACGCCCGATACGTCAACTTTGTTAATTGCCTCCACTTGTTTAAGAGTGGCTTCTAATTCTTTTACGAATTGTTGTGTTTCTTCTTCGGTAAATTCTAGTCTAGATAATTTTGCTAATTTCTTCACATCATCAACAGTTATACTCATTTTTACGTCCTTCAAAATTAATATAAAAAATATATCACAAAAGTTCATTCCTGTCAATTATTTAGCATTGACAAAAACTCCTCTTCATTAATGATTGCAATGCCCAACATTTTGGCTTTTTCATATTTATTGCCCGTTGCTTCGCCCGCTAAAACAAAGTCCGTGTTTTTACTTACAGAAGACGAAACAGCACCGCCGTTATCTTCTATTAGTTTAGTGGCTTGCTGACGAGTTAGACTTGGCAAAGTACCCGTAAGCACAAAAGTCTTGTCTTTAAACTTTCCGCCCCCGCGATTTTGGTTGTATTTTATGGTTACACCACGTTTAAACAAGTTGTCTATAATTTCAAGATTCTTAGGCAAACGGAAATAGTCGTAAATACTTTTTGCTACCACCGCACCTATATCACGAATACTTGCTAAATCTTCTAGCGTAGCATCTTTTAGCGAATCAAAATCAGGGTATTTTTTGGCTAAGTCTTTTGCTGTTTTTATACCTACGTTGTTAATACCTAAGGCATATATAAAATTTGAAAAATCAATATTCTTACTCTTTTCAATACTTGTTATAATGTTACCGCTTTTCTTGTCTTTAAAGTTGTCTAACTTCTCCAAATCTTTTTGCGTTAAAGTATATAGGTCGTCAACAGTACGCACATTTAATTCTTTATACAATAAATCTACAATCTTATCCCTAATGCCTTCAATATTCATAGCATCACGGCTACAAAAATGAATAATTCGTTCCTTTAACTGCCCTGCACAATTTTCTTTATTTGGGCAGAAGATATACGCACCACTCTCTACTAATTTAGTGCCACAACTAGGACAAACTTGTATTTTTTTAATCTCTCTTGAATCAGGATAATCTTGAGCAAGACCTAATATTTCGGGAATAACTTCGTTACTACGTCTAATGAATACAAGGGAATTTATTTTTACTTTTTTGCGTTGAATATCGTCCCAGTTGTTAAGGGTTGCACGTTGAATTGTTGCCCCTGCTATATCTACTGGGTCTAGAATGGCTAACGGTGTGATTTTGCCCGTCCTACCCACCTGCCAAATCACGTCACGAATATAGGTGGTAACTTCTAGTGCTTCAAACTTATATGCTAATGCCCATTTTGGGAATCTAATGGTAAAGCCTAGTTCTTCACGGGTGGCAATTTCGTTAATTTTTATAACTACTCCGTCTATTAGTATGTCAATTACATCGCGTTGCTTGTCTATTTGATTGATTACTTCCATAATTTCTTTTGCATTCTTGCGGACTTCAAAAAAATCGCCCACTAGAAATCTGTTGTCAATCAAGAATTGTCTTAATTCTACTTGAGTTTTAAAAGCCTTACCTGAAATCACGGGTATACCATATGCAAAGAAATCTAGGTTCCTGCTAGCCGTTACTTTTGGGTCTAGATTCCTAATCGCTCCAGCAACTGCGTTACGTGCGTTTTTTAATGGACCATCGGCTTTTTTGTTGTAGTTATCTAACTCGCTAAGTAGCATTATGCCTTCGCCTTCTACCACAATATGCCCTTTAAAATCAATAGACAAAGGCACACTACGAATGGTTTTTACTTGTGTTGTTACGTCTTCACCTACCGAACCATTACCACGAGTAGCCGCATTAGTTAAAATTCCATTATCGTAAGTAAGCGCAAGTCTTAGCCCGTCAAACTTATACTCTAGGGTAAATTGAGTATCAGGATATTGGACTAAAACTTTATTTACCCACTCTGTCATTTCTTCGGGAGTTTGTGCCTTGTCTAGACTATAGAGCCTGGCTTCGTGAGTGTGCTTCTCAAACCCTTCACTAACAGCATCACCTACTCTTTGTGTCGGCGAATCAGGTAAAACATAGCCCGTTTTCTTCTCTAACTCAAGCAAGGTGTAATATGCCTTATCATAGTCCTTGTCGGACACAATAGGCGAGTCTAGCACATGGTAGTAGTAATTGTATTTATTAACTTCGGCAACCAACTTTTCAATCTCTGCCTTAGTTTTGTCATCTATTTTTTTATCCATTTTAACCTTCTTTACGTTTTAAAATTTGTAATGGTGCGTAGTCAAGACTCAAGGTTTTTTGCCCTATTCCTCCAAAATCAATTGTAACCATTCTATTTGCACTCAAACTGCTATCGTCCACAATTGTACCTACGCCAAATTTTGGGTGCAATACTTGCGTACCCATTGTGTAGCCTGAAAAGTCCTTTTTCTGCTCGTTGATTCTATCATTTAATAACGATTGAATAGATTTTGTTGTATCCGTCTTCCTAACGGGTGAAATGTCGCTAAAATCTTCGTGAAAGTCGGTAATTCTGCGTCTTTCTCGCTGTTCTTCAAAGCCCATTTCTCGCAAAAACCTACTAGGCTCTTGATACTTAATTTCTTTATACATAAATCTTTGCCTACTGCGTGTCAAGAATAACCTACGTTCTGCACGAGTAATGGCAACGTAAGCAAGTCGCCTTTCTTCTTCTATATCACTAGGTCTTTCCCCGCCACGTGTTATAGGAAACAAGCCTTCTTCCATAGCCACTACAAACACACAAGGAAATTCTAGCCCTTTTACTGCGTGAATGGTACTAATAAGGCAATAGTCGTCTTCTTCGCCTACTGAATCAATATCGCTAACCAAAGTAATAGACTCTAAGTATTCTTGTAGCGTAGCGCCTGCATTGCTTTCTTCAAATTCCTTTACTGAGTTTACAAACTCGCGAATGTTCTGCAATTTATTGTAATCTTCGTCATTTGATGTGTCAAAAGATTCTTCAATTTTAGCCGTTTTTATCACGTATTCGGTAAATTCTGTAATAGGCATTGTTTCGCTTTTTTCGCGTAAATCTAGGTATAATTCCACAAAGCCTAAAAGTTTTTTAGATAGTGCTGGGCTAAAATTATACTCATTGTAATTTAGTATTACATTTAGGACACTTGTGCCTTTTGCGTACTGCTTGATTTGTTCAATGCTCGTATCCCCTATACCACGTTTTGGGTAGTTTATAATTCGCAAAATACTGTCGCTATCTCTAGGGTTTACAATTGCTCGTAAGTAGCCTATAACGTTTTTGATTTCGGCACGTTCAAAGAAGCGGAAACCACCTAACATTTTGTATGGTATATTATAACTTAGCATATACTGTTCAATCGTACGTGAAGGTGAAGTTAGACGCATAAGCACGGCAAAATCTGAGTATTTGTAGCCTTCATTTTCAACTAGATTTTTAATAGTTCTAGTTACAAAATCGGCTTCGTCCATATCACTAGAACCCACAAAATATCTAACGTCTGTACCTTCTTCATTTTCTGTCCAAAGTGTCTTTTTTAACCTTTGAGAGTTGTTGTCTATAACTTTGTTTGCTATATCAAGAATTTTCTTTGTAGAACGATAGTTTTGTTGTAATTTAAACACTTTTGCATCGGGAAAGTCCTGTCTAAAGTCAATGATATTTTGAATATTTGCGCCACGCCAACCATATATACACTGGTCTTCATCACCTACGACTAAGATATTGCCCCATTTGCCTGCCAAAATCTTAACTATGTCATACTGAATAGTGTTCGTATCTTGAAATTCGTCTACGTGAATATAGTGGAATTTATCTTGATAATATTCCCTAACGTCTGCGAATTTATTTAGTAAATTATATGTAAAAACAAGCAAATCGTCAAAGTCTAGCGCGTTGTTATTTTTTAGCGTTTCCATATATTTTTCATAAACAGACAAAACATCGTCACCGTCTACATAACCTGTTACGTTTCGGCAATAATCCTGCGGGTGTGCGTTTGTATTTTTAATATTTGCTATGTGGTACTCTATACTCTTTTTGGTCGCTTCGTCATCAATATTTAACTCTTTATAAATATCTTTTAATACTCTATTTTTTTCAATGTCTGAGTAAATTGTAAAATTTTTATTAAAGCCGTCAAACTTATCAATAAAGCGACGTAGAATTGTAACGCATAGTGAGTGAAAAGTAGAAACCCAAATTTGGCTACCACAATCTACCATACGTTCAACACGTTCTTTCATCTCGCGCGCTGCTTTATTGGTAAAGGTAATTGCTAAAATATTATAAGGTGCTACACCCTTTTCTTTTATTAAGTATGCAATTCTATGAGTTAAAAGTCTAGTTTTACCACTACCTGCCCCTGCTGTAACTAAAACTGCCCCTTCGCTCTGTAACACGGGCAAACGTTGTTCTTCATTCAAATTGTCAACTATATTCATTTTTCTACCTCGGTTGTTGTAATAATAATTGTAGCAAAGTAATGAAATTTTAGCAACAAAAAAGACCTATATAAATAGGTCTAAATTTAAATAAAATTACAAATTTTATCCTCTTTTTCTCGTTCGTAGCGTTCTCTTAGACGATTGTATTTGTCTGCTAGTTTGATTAAATAGGCTTGTTGTGCATAAAAATCAAGTTTGTCGTATTCCTTGTGGTCAATTAGATAACTAATCGGATTTAAAATGTAATCGTTTTTATTTAATAACTTGCAAACTTTATGGTATAGTTCTTCATCTTCGTCTTGAGACGCCGAAAAATATATTTCTCGCATAAGGCGCTTTGAGTAATATTCCTTAATCTTTTGTGGATTTTCCTGAGAATTATTCTTTATGTACTCATCTCTCTCCTGTCTTATCTTATCCCAAAAGCCACTAGCCATTCTACGTTTTGCCCTTTTTGCGTAATCTTTCATACTTAAACAATTTGCATTGTCATTCATTTTTCACCCTCCTAATGTGATGTCTACAATTCTAGTAAATATTTTACAATTTGACAATGAATTTTAGCGAAAAATTTGTTTTTGACAATCAAAGTGCTATTGCGTCAAAAAGGACAATGAAGTATAAAAAATAAACAAAAAATGTTACGGCTAAACAAGTTAAAACAAAATTTTGCAATAAAATCAACAATTTTCTACAATTACAAAATTAAAATTTAACCTTTTAAAATTCCAAAAAACAAAAAGAAAAAGGGCTACATATAGCCCCTTAAAGTTAGATTGCTTCTTTAATCTTAGCACGTTTACCGCTAAGTTTACGAACGTAATATAATTTCGCACGGCGAACTTTACCTTTACGTACTACTTCTACGTGGTCAATACGTGGTGAGTGTACTGGGAAAGTCCTCTCTACGCCGACACCAAAACTGATACGACGAACGGTAAAAGTCTCACGAATGCTACCGTTCTTACGAGCGATAACTACACCTTCGTAAGCCTGTAAACGTTCTTTGTCGCCTTCAACTACTTTAACAAACACTTTTACAGTGTCACCGATGTTAAAGTTTCCAGCATTTTCTTTTAAGCCTTCTTTTTCTAGTGTTGCTATAATGTTCATAATGACTTTACACCTCCTTGCAAGATTAATCAAATGTTCATAAACTCTGCTTTTTTGCAAAATCAAGCGGACCATTTGAAGCCATACTAGATTTATACCATAAATTTGAAAGTTTTGCAATATATTTTTGCAACTTTTTTTGTAAAATATGTAAGAAATTTAGTAAAGTTAGATTTTAACTAAATTACTACAATTATATTATGCTTTTTAATGACTTTTGATGGACTAAATTTTGCTTTTTTGGTATTATTGTTTTGTATTACATTATAGAGAAGGAAAAATTATGGAATTAAACGAAGCACAACAAAAACAACGTGAACATATTCAGTCTTTAAAGCGAAAACGAATTGAATTAAACAAGCGAATTCAAGCCGAATTTGATAAATTACAAACTATGCAAGATAAATTCGTCTTTCTGTATGATTTACTACAAGAAAACCAACTTGAATTTGCAAAATGGAACAAGACTGATTTTGTTTTTAGCCCTGAGTATAAGCAAAATTTAATTAAAAAAAGTAAGAATTTTACACGCAAAAAAGATTTTATTGATACCTTTATTAATGACATAATAAAACCACTAAATCAAGGCCATTGTTATATGTTTGAAAGAAGTGCAACGGAAGATTTCTTAGCAAAACACACTGCACAAGATTTAGCAGATGACAATAATTTTAAATATAAGTTTATAGACAATAACACTTTGTATGTAAGAGTAAAATCGTTTTTTAAGGCGTATTTTGAATATGATAAAAAGAAGTTTGAATTTTTAAAAGACGAATTAAAAGATAAGGATATTAAAAACTTTATACTAGACATTAGGGGTAACCCTGGCGGAACTGATATGTATTTAGATTTAATTCTTTATACCCTACAAGCAAGTATGACTCATACCATAAAATGGTATAATACTGCCTTAAAAGAAAACGAAGAATATACGGCTACAAACTATTATGGCGACAAAAAATATAACTATTACGTTTTAACTGATAATAAGGTATTTTCTGCTGCCGAAGTAACCACAAAAGCATTTAAACAAAACGGGGCTATCATAGTAGGAACAAAAACTCGTGGCGAAGCAGGAATTTCGCCCGAATTACAAATAAAAGTCTTTTCATATAAAAATAGCGAAGACAAAGAAGTAAATTTAATTTGCCAAATTCCTATTTCCGCCCCCGTAAATGAAAAAGGCGAAATTGGCTATAATTGTACCTATACTAGCCCCGATATTGAGTGCGACCCCGATGAAGCCTTAAATGTAGCACTAAATACAATACAAGAAAGAAAAAGTCAAGCAATTCAGCAAAAATAAAGAATTTGAGAAAAACAAACTAATTTAGCGAAAATATAAAAGAAAAAAATTGGTCTTTTAAGTCTATGAGATTATCTTATAATTTTACATAACAGAAAAAGTTTACTTCTTAAACTAGGAAGCAAACTTTTTTATATTAAGGTTAAAAAACGTCTTATTCTCTTTTAAAATGTAATATTTAGGTTTATCAATTTAAAGCCCTTTGTTTCTATTCTTGCTACTCAAAGTAGTAATTAATATTGTTAAAAAATCAATAACTAAAATTAATACAAAAATTGAATTGATTATAAAAAATCTTTAAATAAAGCAATTATCTTCGCTTTGCACTTTTAAAATGCGTCAAAAGCTGATTTAATTAGGTTTATGTCGTTGTCTAGGACTTCTACCACGTCAAAACGAACAGGCATATCAAATTTGCGTTTGATTTTTTGATAGTAAAGGGCTGTTTTGATAATTTTCATTTGTTTAAACTCGTCTACCGCTTCACTAGGTTTCCCAAAAGCCGTGCTACTACGGGCTTTTACTTCTACAAACACCAAAAATTCTCCGTCTTGTGCGATTATGTCTATTTCCCATAATGCACAACTGAAATTCCGCTCTAAAATCTTATATTTTTGCTTTTTTAAGTACTTTACTGCCTTATCTTCGCCCGAACGACCTATGATAAAATTATTCATTGTTACTCCTTATCTCGTCTAAGGTGATTTTGCCTATTCTGCCCTTTCTAAAATCGTCTAAAACGGCTTTTGCTCCCCTTTCCCAGTCGTATTCCCCACCTTTAATAAAGAACTTTCGCTTTTCGCAGATTTTTTCTAAATACTCTACTGACTGATACTCGGGATTGAATTCTAAATCGTATCTAGCCAAAAACATATCGCGGTAACTATTCAGCATTTTAGCAATAAAATCTAATACCAACTCGCTAACGTCTAAGACTTCATCTTTAATGGCGTTAATATAGGCTAGATTGTGGGCAACTGAGTTATCTTCAAAAGACGGCCACAAAGTGCCAGGTGTGTCAAGTAGTTCTATATTTCCCGCAATTTTAACCCACTGGGTGCTACGGGTTACGCTCGGTCTATCCCCTGTAATTGCCTTATACTTACCGCAAAGGTTGTTTATTAATGTACTTTTACCACAGTTTGGCACACCTATTACCATAGCGCGCAAGGGCATTGTGATACCTTTGCTTAAATTTCTATCAATTTTAGGTTTTAACAATTTTAGCATTGCATCTTTAATAGTCTTGCCTGCATTTGTCATTGTAGAAACCAAAGGCAAAGCAATTTGGTTTTTGCCTGAAAAATATTTTAGCCAGTACTCAGTTTTTTTGTCGTCTGCTAAATCTGCCTTGTTTAATACGTAAATTATAGGTTTATTGCCTAATATATCTACAAATTGCGGGTTTTGACAACTGAAAGGCGCTCTTGCATCTAGCACATAGATTATTAAATCAACTTTTTTTACGTCTTGCTCCATATTGCGCAAGGCCTTTGTCATATGCCCTGGATACCATTGAATTATCATTGTTTACTCCCAAATCTTACATAGCCATTGTTTTTTCTGTTTCGGCAGGTTTCAAAATTCCCGAATTAACAACTTCAGCAGCAAGTTTTTCTATATTTTTATCTGCAAATTCACAACTCTTTTCAATTCTTTTAAAAATTGGCTCTGCTTGGTTTTTTGTATAATTATAACGTACAGCCCATGGCACAATACTATGTGATTCTACCATGCTTTCAATTTTTTGGTCTCTTGTAAAAGTTTTTGGACCATAAGCATCAAGCAATATACCAAACGTATCGTTAGTTACTTGTTTTAAAATCTCATGGTCAATATAAATTCGTGTCGTGTTTTTATGCAATTTTTTATTTTCTGTTTTTGCGTTAACCAATACATTTTTATCATACCAATAAGTAAGTATTATATCTTTACTTAACTCCACAAGGGCTGAATTAAGTTTTTGCTGTGCTTCTTTTTTTATTTCATCAACACGTTTAATACGACTTTCTGTACGCAGACCTTTCAAAACAGGTTGATTTTTAAAAATTTGATAACGAACATAATCTTCCATATATTCTTGACGATTTTCAAAATTAAGTAATAGCATTAATTTTAAATAATTATGGTTCGCTATTTCTAGTTCTTCTTCTTGAAAATCATTTTCTCTACTTTTCATTTCCGGCATTTTTGCAAGTATTTCAAAATCATTTGCATATGCTCGCCTTACGTCCTTTCTTGAAACATTTTCTTTTGCTGATTGCTTTGGGATAATACTTAATTCGTAATAATATTTACCATCTCGCTCATACTTCAAAATATCACGAACCGAAATTTTAAAAAATTTATTTTCGTCAGTTAACTTATCGTGAAATCCATCACTAAACAATGACCAAAATTTTCTATCTAATTTTTCTATATACATTTTTAACTATCCTTTTTGTTCTTTATTAAGTCGGGACGACGAATGGCGGTCAACTTTTCGCTTTGCTCGCGTCTCCATTTCGTAATTTCGCCGTGATTTCCACTGAGCAAGACTTCGGGAACTTTCATTCCGCGAAATTCTGCGGGGCGTGTGTACTGCGGATATTCTAGTAAATTTTCACTAAAAGTTTCATTTACACTAGAATTCTCATTACCTAAAACTTCGGGGAGTAACCTACACACCGCATCTGTAACCACCATACTAGGTAATTCGCCACCAGTTAAAACATAGTCGCCGATACTGATTTCTTCGTCTACAAAAGTATCAATAACTCGCTGGTCAATACCTTCATAATGCCCACAAATAAGTATCAAGTGTTTTTTGTCGGCTAACGCTTTTGCTTTTGCTTGATTAAAAGTATTGCCTTTTGGAGACATATAAATCACATAAGCGTCATCGTCTAATACACTCTCAATGCAGTCAAACAACGGTTGTGGAGTCATAAGCAAGCCTTCACCGCCCCCGAATGTGTAGTCATCACATTTTTTGTGTTTGTCAGTTGAGAATTCGCGAATATCTATAACATTGATTTCAATCAAATTTTTCTTTGTCGCCCTACCTAAGATACTTTCTTTTAGTGGTTCAAAACTATTAGGAAAAAGCGTAAGTATATCAATCTTCATACTTAGTTACTCCCTCAAAGTCTTTTTTATTTGCTGTTATTCGCTTTAGTTTGGTGTCAATGTTTGTAAACACTTCACCAACATAAGGGCAATTAATAATAGTTAAACCATTCTTGATTACAAAAATATCGGCTGAGCCATAGTTTTCTATATCTACAATTTCCCCGACAAACTCGCCATCTTCAAAGTACACTTTGCAACCTATTAAATCTTCATAAAAGAATTGCCCGTCAGCCAAATCTGGCAAATTGTCTTTATCTGCCTTTATGATTTTATCGCGTAAAGTTTCTGCAGTGTCTCTGTCTTTGCAGATGTCTAACATAACATAAGCAAAGCCGTCACGAAGCGAGCAACTCAAAATTTTTGCTTCCTTACCGTCCACTTCTACTAACTCTACACTTTTTAAATACTCAGGCAGAGAAATCGGCAAAACCTTTAATTCGCCTTTAATACCTTGTGGTTTTAAAATCTTACCTAATTCAATTTTCATACTGACTCCTAATAAAAAAACGAGAATTACTCATTCCCGTTTTTACGGAAAAGGTTTTATTTATTGTACTAAATTATACTCTATTTAGCAATCAAAAAACCAACCTTCCCTAAAATACTATTCACTAGCAGGTGCTTCTGCATTTTCGGCACTTGCGTCTTCTTCTGCTTTAGCCTTTGGAGTAGGCGGCATTTTCTTAGGACGTGGAGCAACATACTCTTTCGCCTTTAAAATTCCGTCTTTAACCAACAATTCGCGAGCGGTTTCAGTAGGAGTAGCGCCTACAGACAACCAGTATTCAACACGTTCCTTGTTTAATTTCAACTCAAAAGGTTGCTTTAAAGGGTTGTATGTCCCTAAGTTTTCAATGTATTTACCGTTTCTTGCACAACGTGAATCTGCTACAACCATACGGTAAAATGGTGATTTTTTGTCGCCTAAGCGAGTTAATCTAATTTTTACTGCCATTTTTAATTTTCTCCTTAATTTAATTTAATATAATTTTCGTCTATTAGAACGGAAATTTCAATTTCTTGCCCTTCTTGCCACCAGCATATTGCTTCATTAATTCCTTGCTTTGATTGAATTGTTTTAGCAATATGTTTACTTCTTGAATAGAAGTACCGCTACCTTGAGCAATACGTTTTTTCTGCCCTGCCTTGATAATTTCAGGGTCTTCGCGCTCTTTTTTGGTCATTGATTGAATAATGGCCTTGTTACGAGCAATTTCGTCTTCGTCAATAGTGAAGTTGCCTACTTTTTTCCTAAAACCTGGTATCATATCAACGAGTGCGTTAATATCGCCCATTTTGCGGACATTTTCAATCTGTTGCAAATAGTCTTGCAAGGTAAAAGAGTTTTCGCGGAACGTCTTTTGCAAACGTTCAATTTCTTTTTCGTCAACGGCTTGTTGGGCTTTCTCAATCAAGGTCAGCACGTCGCCCATACCTAAAATACGGCTAGCCATACGGTCTGGATAGAATGGCTCTAAGTCGCCTAATTTTTCACCCGTACCACAGAACTTGATAGGTTTGCCTGTAACTGCCTTGACAGACAGAGCCACACCACCACGGGTATCGCCGTCTAGTTTAGTTACAATTATACCTGTAATGTCTAACTGGTCGTTAAATTCTTTCGCCACGTTTACGCTATCTTGACCCGTCATAGCATCAATGGTAAACAAGATTTCATTTGGATTGAGTTCGGCTTTCATTCGCTTTAACTCGTCCATCATTTCTGCATCTATGTGCAATCTACCAGCGGTATCTAGAATTACAACGTCTAAGTTTTGTTGCTTTGCGTGTTCCACACCTTGCTTTGCTGTCTTAATCGGGTCTTGCGTACCACGTTCAAAAACTTCTACATTTGCTTGCTTACCTACAATCTTTAACTGCTCAATTGCAGAAGGTCTATAGATATCACAAGCGACTAGCAAAACTTTCTTGCCCTGTGATTTTAAGTATGCGCCTAATTTACCACAAAGTGTAGTTTTACCAGCACCTTGCAAACCGCACATCATAATAACTGCGGGTGGCGTACTGCCAAAATCTAATTTTGCCTGAGTACTGCCCATTAATTCAATCAATTCGTCACGAACGATTTTAATAACTTGTTGGCCTGGAGTCAAACTCTCCAAAACTTCCTTACCGCTAGCCTTTTCTGTAACGTCTGCGATAAATTTTTTCGCCACGGCATAGTTGACGTCCGCCTCTAAAAGAGCGACACGTATCTCACGCATTGCCTGATTGATTTCAAGTTCTGTCAGCTTGCCCCTTTGAGTAATTTTACTAAAAATGTGATTTAGCCTTTGTGATAATCCGTCAAAAATTGCCATTTAATCCTCCAAAGTTTTAAATAATTGCTCAAATTCAAAGCTGATTTTCTCTTGCGAAACGGCATCTTGTGTAAGTTTTTTAGAAAGCGCTGGAATTTTTACTAAAATGCTATTGTATTTTTTAACCAAATTTAGCCTGCTTTCCAGTTCTTCTAGTTTTTTTACACTACGCCTAACGACATCGCCTACCGCCTGCCTTGTCGTGCCGTTTTGGGCGGCGATTTCGGCTAGTGAAGCGTTATAATCAATATAACTGCGAGTGATTAAGCGCTGATTTTCCGTAAGCATACCGCCATAAAAATCAAGCAGTGCTGAGATTTGCAAAAGTTGGTCTAAATTCATTATTCACCCCTACTATTGCCTGTAAAGTATTTCTACTTTACACCTAGTATAATTTATTTATGAAAATTTGTCAAGTATTTTTTTAATTTTTGCACTTTTATACTAAAAAACGAATTTATATATATAATAATATATATGAATAAAGTAAAAGTCTTTTGGATAACTTATATAGGTTTAATCTGTGCCACAACTGCTATAATTTTGGGCTTTATTGTGGCCTTTTATCCATTAAAATATAAAACTGAAATTGTTAGTTCCGCCGATGAATTTTCACTCAGTCCGCAACTAATTGCTAGTGTAATTAATGCGGAAAGTAATTTTGATAAGTTCGCCACGTCTAGTGCTGGCGCTTTGGGGCTAATGCAGTTAATGCCCGCAACTGCGCAAGATTTAGCAAATGTGCTGAATATTACAAATTTTAAAAGTGATGATTTATATATTCCCGAGATAAACATAAGGTTAGGCAGTTATTATTTATCCATACTTATTAGCCGATATGGTGATTTAACTACTGCACTTTTTGCGTATAATGCAGGGCCAGGCAAAGTCAACAATTGGTTACAAGACTCTGAGTATAGTCAAGACGGCAAAGTTTTAACCAAAACCCCTTACCCCGCCACCAACCATTACGCTGAAAAAGTCAAGCGAAAATTAAACATTTATTCTAATTTCTTTTAAATTTTTTTGTTGACTTAAAATTTTTAATATGCTATCCTTTTAATAGCAAAATTTAAATTTAAAAAAGGGGTTGAAAATGTTTAAATTTTATGTTGATGCTTATGCTGATATGTTTGGAGACGAGTTAAAGGAATGCGGGCTTTTCTTAGCACCTAGCAAAATCAAGAAAAACCGCTCTATAATAGACTTTAAGGGCTATAAAAATCAAGACGACCTGCAACAAGCCATTGAAGATGTGCAAGGCTCTAAATGTACTATTATCCCCCTTACCAAAGACGAATGGGTAGATTTTTTTAAGCAAGATTTGGACAATGGAGACGATGTAGTTTTCTTCTCAATTTCTTTCCATATGCTACAAGACAAAGGTAAGGCATTAAAAGAAGCATTCGCCACTCTAAACAAACTTTATCCGTCTAGAAAGGCAATTTTGCTAGACACTTGCACTGTTTCTCGTGGTACGAGCGAATTAGCATCACTCGTTAATCTTGTTTTCCAAAAGAATCAAGATATAGACGAAGCGCTAGACTATGCGGAATCACTAATCGGTAAGTTTGTAAGCGTAATCGCTATTGATAGTATTGAAGGGCTAAAAAACAGTACTTTGCTTGCCCCTATTATTGAAGGGTTTGCTGGTTCTAGCCTAAATTTAAAGCCTATTTTGTGTATTGATACAGAAGGCAAGTTTAAGGTTCTAGATAAGACAAAAGGCTTTAAGTCTGCGGTAAATAAGTTATATAGCAACGTGAAAACTAACGGGCAAAACATCGCAGATTATACTTTCAGCGTAGTTAGTTTTAACGCAGATAAAGAAGCGCAGGACTTGTACAACAAATTTAGAGAAGTGGTAAACGAAAACGAAGTAAGGCTCGTTCCCCTATCACTAAACAACGCAATCAAACTAGGCGGAAAATGCGTTGGCGTTACTTTCCATAGTAAGTATTAATTTGTTGTGAAAGATTTAATAATATTTTATAAATTAATTTGTAAATAAATTATTATTTTGTAACTTGTTAGTTATTATTCTAAAAGAGCGGTCGTTTTGTCCGCTCTTTTTGGTATTGTTGTAATAAAAACATAGCATAAGTATAGCCCGTGGTCTTTGCTTTATTAAATAACGTGTCAACAATTGTTGACACGTACTATATATTATATTATTCGTTTTTTTAGATGCAAATATTTTTTAAAAGGCAATTCATAATTATAAAATAGGCTAAATTTATATTATTCAAGATTAAATGTTTTATTTCTTAACTTTCAATTTTCAATTACAACAAAAAAAGAGCGATTGCTCTTTTTTTAGTTGTTTGTATTGTCATTTATATGATCGTTATCAATAGGAGCAAACACTGCTGTTACTTGTTTTTTGTTTACTAAATCAAATGGTATATCCGCACTCATGGCTATATCGCCTTGATAATCTTCCAATATTTGCCCACCAATTTTCCAACCTATAAACTTATATCCTGTTGCTGGCATTGCACTAAAATGAACATAAGTTAAACCCTCGGTAATTGTATACCCAGTCATTCTTGCCTGTCCTATTTCTTCTACAACTTCATTAACATCTTCATCTTGCAATTCTATAGATACCGCTATCCCTTCTAGTAACAGACTATTTGAAAACAATACATCTACCATTATATTACTATTTATCGTTATTGTGATTTGTGGTTCTTGGTAAATAGTACTAGTAGACTGTCCATCTACTTCTGTCGTAACTTGCCAACCTAAAAATGCTGTTCCTCCATATGCCAATGCTTGCATAGTAACTTCCACCCCCGAAAGGACTAGTCCAACAGGCGAATCGGATATAACATTACCTAAAGTTTTATCCCAATTAAGTTGTAAATCATATCCAATGTTGAAATTATTACTTGTAAACACCATTGTTTCTTCAGCAGTGCTTGTGGAATCATATATCGCTTGAATGTTGGTTAAACTTTCTTGACTGTTGACTACATAAACGACATTACTAGCATTCCCTACAAAAGCTTGTGCTTCTATAATTGTATCTGCAGTAATATCATTATTAAAGTATACATAACTCAAATCTTGGCATCCAGTGAAAGCCATTTGCTTGATTTCTGTTACCCCATCACCAATTGATGCTGTGGTTAAAGGACATCCACCAAAAGCATATATCCCTATTTTAGTTACACTATTAGGAATCTGTACACTGGTAAGCAACTCATTCCCCATAAAAGATGCTGCTCGTATTGCGGTACATTGGCTATCACCGAGAAAGTTAATTTCACTCGTCATAGTCATCATAAATGTAAACATTGGTATTTTTGTTACCTTTTCACCAATATTTACAACCATGCCCGTGCTTTGGTTACCTGATTGCATAAACATTGATAAGAAATTTAAAATCATCCCAGGATTAGAAGAACTGCCACTTTCTATTAATGACATAAACTCTTCTAAACTTTGAAATTCGTAAATTTCAGCCACTGAAATTGCATTGTAATTTACTTCAATTAATGATTCACACATTCCAAATGCCATACCCCCCATGGAAGTCACATTTTCAGGAATTGTCACACTTGTTAATTGCATATTAGCCGCAAATGCACCAAAACCAATGCTAGTTACTGTATTAGGTATATTTAATTCTGTTATATTTGCATACATGAAAGCCGTTGCACCTATGGTTGATAATTGGCTATTTTCAGGGATATTCAATTCAGCAACCCCACACATGCCAAACATACCTGTAGGAATAGTAGTTACGTTTTCACCTATGTTAAGCGTAATTGGAGCCGAACTTCCGCCCGAATTTAAATTTAAGAATGGTCCCGTGTACATTGCCATCATCATAGACATTTGTAAACTTTCTAAATTAGAAAAATCAATTTGCATATCAAAATTATTAGCCACATTTGTTGCGTTGTAATTAATTTCTTGTAGTAGCATACTTGTAAAGAAAGACATTATACCCACATGTGTCACACTCTCTGGTATGGTTACAGCAGAGACGCCAGTCATACAAAACATAAAGTTAGGAATGTTTGTCACACCTTCACTTATATTGATTACCAATGATGATGTTGGCTCACTACCACTTCCGCTCCCACCTTGTAAATAAGCACCCCCACTCATGGCAAAAGGAGACAAAAAGGACGATACTGCTTCAGACTGCCTTCCCATTATCACCTCAACAATCGTCATAAATGATTCCATATTTGCTGGACTATTTAGGTCTAACTCTATATTTTCGGTAAGGGAAGTTGCTTGCAGATTAATTTCTTCTAAATACATACTATTTGAAAAAGCGGCAAAGCCAATTTGTGTAACACCGGCAGGAATAGTAACTTCTCTCACAGAAGTCATACAAAACATTCCTGTAGGAATCCTAGTTACATTTTCGCCTATATTTATTACCAAATTTGTACTAGGCAAAGCCATCATTTCACCCATTCCAGCATATATAAATGGAGAAGATTGCATTATCATTCCAAGATTTTCAGACGACTGTAAGAAGGACAATATTTCATCAGTGCTCGCAAATGTCAAATTATCTTGTACCGAAGTCGCATTGTAATTGATTTCCTCCAATGCAATACACATACCAAACGACATAAGACCCATTTGAGTAACACTTGCTGGTATGGTTACACTTTTTAAACTCATGCTGTATACAAAAGCACCACTATCAATTTGAGTAACCCCATTTTGTATTACTATTTCGGTTAAATTTAACCCTACAGGAGCGGTAAGCACTCTAGTCTTATTTATATTATACAAAATTCCATTTTCTACACAAAAACTTGCGTTCCCGTCAGCCAATATAATCTCTTGTAAAGACATACACATTCCAAAAGCCATTTCGCCTATTTCAGTAACTGTCACTGGAATAGTAACTTTTTGTAATGTTTTATTTTGCATGAAAGCACCCATTTCATTAGATGCTCCACTAATTAAATTAGAAATATTTATACCTGTAATACCAGTTACTGTATATGTCGTTGATGTTGTAGTGTCAGTTACCTGCTCAGGTATAACCAACTCAGTAGCACTGCCTGTATATTCACTAACACTAACAGTCAAATTTTCCGTATCGGTTATCTTATAACCTAATCCATTTGTATCAACAAAATCAGATACAGCTTCCACTGGAGGAATAGATGACCTAGAAAGTCCTATACCTAATGTAGTACCACCAACAACAATAGCTATGCCAAATAAAACAATCGTTATTATAGTAAGTATTTTTTGTTTTATTAGAGACATAATTGCTCCTTTTAATTTTTTATTTTCTCCACTTTAATATTTAAATTAAGAAATCACAATTAATTAGTATATTTTAATTAATAATCTCCTTTACCTTAAACACGGCATAAACAATTTTACCTTGAACTAAGTCTTTTGGAAGGTTAGTAGTGCGGTGTTCTTCACCTTGATAGTCTGCTAGCATTTCACCGTCTACTTCCCAACCAACAAACTCATAACCCTTACTTGCCATTGCTTGTACTCGTATGCTCTCTACTCCGTCTAAGTTTGAATAACCTGTTATGCGCACTTCACCTATTGCAGCTAGAGGTAAGTCTGTTGTGTCGCCTTGTAATTTTATCATTAAAGCAACACCGCTTGTTAACTCTTGGCTAAATACCGCTCTTATGGTCATTGTACCTTCTACGGTTACAGTTAACGGATTAGTCGTTTCGCGAGTGATAACTGTTTCTCCATCAATCTCTCGCTCAATCTCCCAATACAAGAATGCTGAACCGTAATATATTATGGCTTTTAATTCTTTTACACCACCATTAATAACCTCACCACTAACGATATCTGTATCAATGTAACCTAAGTCATTATTAAATTCAAGTACAACAACACTTCGTAATACAAAATTATCATTTGTAAACGTATTTCTATCCGCTGAATAGATACGTTGCAGAGTGGATAATGTCTTAGAATTATATACATAATAAGTTACATTGCTATTATTTCCATAAAATGCTTGGTTTCCAATATTTAAATTTATAGCACTGCTTGTTTGGAAATTTACATCTGTTAAACCGCTACAATTTTGAAACGCAGAACTACCTATACTGGTGACACCTTCGGGTATAGTTATACTCGTTAATCCGCTACAATTATAAAACGCACTCTCACCTATACTGGTGACTTGGTTACCTATAGTTACACTTGTTATACCTGTTTGATTATATAAACTATATGAACCTATCTTTATTGCGTCACTTAAATCTAAGTGGCTAGGAAATACATATGGCGTACTTGTCTGTCCTTCTAAATAGAAATTATCAGCATAATATAATGGATTTGCATATTCATTACCAAAATCTATACTTACCCAGTCGTTGATATCTCCTGAATAATATACATCAGTTAATCCGCTACAATATTGAAACGCACTCTCACCTATACTGATACACTGGCTATTAGGAGCAAAGTTTACTGTTACTATGTTTGGAGCATAAGAATTTTTATTAGAAGGATTAAACAAATATGCTGGGATTCTAGTTACATTCGCTCCTATGTTTACTGTTATTCCTGAGCCATCTATTCCTGCTTTATCAAATATATAATTGTAACTATCCACTTCCATATTCGTTGCGTTAAAGTTGATTTCGGTTAATCCGCTACAACCAGAAAACGCATAAATACCTATACTGGTGACTCCTTCTGGAATAGTTACACTCGTTAAACTGCTACAATTTCTAAACGCATCATAACCTATACTGGTACACTGACTATTAGGAGCAAAGTTTACTGTTACTATGTTTGGAGCATAAGAACTATTATATAGCCGAAACAAATTTGCTGGGATTCTAGTTACATTCGCTCCTATGTTTACTGTTATTCCTGTGCCTTCCTTCCCTGCATTACGGAACACATAACTACCACTAGACAAATCAGCTATATTCGTCACGTTAAAATTGATTTCAGTTAATCCGCTACAATCATCAAACGCATGACTACCTATACTGGTGACTCCTTCGGGTATAGTTATACTCGTTAATCCGCTACAACCAGAAAACGCATAATCACCTATACTGGAGACTTGGTTACCTATTGTTACACTTGTGATTCTGGTTTGATTACACAAACTGTATGAACCTATCTTTATTGCGTCACTTAAATCTAAGTGGCTAGGAAATACATATGGCGTACTTGTCTGTCCTTCTAGATAGAAATTAGCAGTAGCATTACTTAATGGACTTGCATATTCATTACCAAAATCTATACTTACCCAGTCGTTTATATCTCCTGAGTAATATACACTCGTTAATCCGCTACAACCAGAAAACGCATACCTACCTATACTGGTGACTTGGTTACCTATAGTTACACTCGTTATACCTGTTTGATTATATAAACTGTATAAACCTATCTTTATTGCGTCACTTAAATCTAAGTGGCTAGGAAATACATATGGCGTACTTGTCTGTCCTTCTAGATAGAAATTAGCGGTAGCATTACTTAATGGACTTGCATTTTCATCACCAAAATCTATACTTACCCAGTCGTTTATATCTCCTGAGTAATATACATCAGTTAATCCGCTACAATATTCAAACGCAGAATAACCTATACTGGTGACACTATTTGGTATAGTTATACTCGTTAATCCTCTACAAGATTGAAACGCAACACTACCTATACTAGTGACACTACTAGGTATGGTTATACTCGTTAATCCGCTACAACCATTAAACGCCTGATAACCTATACTGGTGACACTATTTGATATAGTTATACTCGTTAATCCGCTACAACTAGAAAACGTATAATCACCTATACTGGTGACTCCTTCAGGTATGGTTATACTCGTTAATCCGCTACAATAAGAAAACGCTCTCTCACCTATACTGGTAACACTACTAGGTATAGTTATACTCGTTAATCCGCTACAACCAGAAAACGCACCCTCACCTATACTGGTGACTCCTTCGGGTATAGTTATACTCGTTAATCCGCTACAACCAGAAAACGCATCATAACCTATACTAGTGACACTACTAGGTATGGTTACACTCGTTAATCCGCTACAACTATAAAACGTATAATCACCTATACTGGTGACACTATTTGGTATAGTTATACTCGTTAATCCGCTACAACGATTAAACGCAGAAGAGCCTATACTGGTGACACTATTTGGTATAGTTATACTCGTTAAACTGCTACAATTATAAAACGCACTCTCACCTATACTGGTTACACCTTCGGGTATTGTTATACTCGTTAATCCGCTACAATACTCAAACGCAGAACTACCTATACTGGTACACTGGCTATTAGGAGCAAAGTTTACTGTTGTTATCTTTGGTGAATAAGAACTACTATAAGGATAAAACAAATATGCTGGTATTGTAGTTACATTCGCTCCTATGTTTACTGTTATACCTTCCCCATCTTGTCCCGCATAACTAAATACATAATTGTAGATATCCAAATCTGCCATATTCGTTGCGTTAAAGTTAATTTCGATTAAAGCAGTACAATTATAAAACGCATATCTTTGCATTGTTGTTATGCTAGATGGTATAGTGATACTTGTTAAGGTTGTCTTATTAGCAAACGCACCTTTGCTAGAATTACCACCCGCTATGGTGGTAACTGTATAAGTTGTGGTACCATTAGACACGGTCTCTGGTATAACTACTGTGGTAGAAGTGCCTGAGTATCCACTCACACTAACAGTTAAATCTGTGGAACTGAGAATTGTATATTCTAGTCCGTTGGTGTCTATAAAGTCTGCGGCTAGGACTGGTATACTAAGTTGTTGATTTTCTTGCTTGCCTACAAGCAGACCTGCTGTTACCCCGCCCGCCACAAGCAATAAAATTGCTATTATACTTATTATTGTATAAACTTTGTATTTACTGAATAATTCTTTAAATGCCATAACATACCCCCTACGCTTGCGTTTACGCAAGCGAATTGAAAATTGAAAATGAAGGCGAAACGTATAATATTTTATTTTATTTACTTAAGCCTATTTTCTTTTCCTGCTTTTGTATTCATCAGGCAACTTTTAATTAGTGTTGTGTAAAAGTGAAATTTGTCTTTTCTTTTGTAATTTTATATGATGTTGCCATATTTTTATTATACACTAAAAGTATTGTAAAAATCTAATGATTTTATGTAGTTTGCCTAAATTTTTTATTTTTATTTAATGCTTTAATAAATTTTTGTTTTAATTTTTAGATTATCGTTCTTGTTTTATTAGTCTATTATTGTAATCTAGGCAAAAACCTTTTTGTTAAAATGTTGTGTTTTGGTATTTTAGATAAATTGTATTGAGAATACAAAATTTTAGCCTTATGCTTTTTATAAACGCAAAAAGACACATTAATAATGTGCCGAAAATATATTAAATTTTTAATATTATGTTTTATAACTTTTAGTGAATTTTTAGAGCAAAAAATAGGGGCTTTTTGCAACAAATTTGTAGCAACAAACTTGTTGTTTCTATCTAAGCGCCCCCCCCCTGAGTTATCCACATTTGGCTTGAGTTAGGGCAAAAATTCTTGTTTAACATACCTTTTTGCTCCTTTTTTATCTTTAGTTTTCCACAAGATTTGTAGTTTTATGTAAGGCATATATAATTAAAAAATTTTTAGTTTTTGCAAGTTTGTATTTAATATTTCAATTTTAGCAAGAAGAATTTTA
This sequence comes from uncultured Clostridia bacterium, assembly GCA_944384375.1. Lineage (GTDB taxonomy): Bacteria > Bacillota > Clostridia > Christensenellales > UBA1242 > UBA7867. The sequence goes on from CALWTE010000003.1 coordinate 73,900, forward strand.
TTTGATAATTTAACTTTTGTAAGCATAATTTTGTTTAATAATTGCAAACCTTTTTTAAAATTTGACACTTTGCTAGTTTATTTACTTATTATTGTTTGTCGGTACTGTAAATCAACATAGAAAAGTCATAAAATGATAAGCAAAACTTAATTTTGATTACACCCATAAGTTGGACACTTTTGGGGTTTACCCCATTTAAAGCAACTATTTAATTACTTTTTTACAAATACAATCTAGCAAAATTACAAAACTTTCTAATCTAGCGTAACTACAAACCTTGTAGCATTTGTATAAATTAAGTGTAACAAATTAAAAACAAAATGTAAAATAATTTCACTAATAAATTAAAAAATTTTTAAATTTTCTTGTTAAATAAGCAAATCAAATATAAATTTATAGTTATTAAGAAAGTAATTCTATAAGGCAAGTTGCACACAATCTGTGGTTCAAATGAATAAAAAACCAGCACTTCAAAAGAATTTCAACTTTTGGGGTGCTGGTCAATTTTAACCTTAATATTTTTTATGATTTCAAAAATTCATTGTTAATATCTTGATTTTTATCAAATTTGGGAATGTTTAAAGGATATTTATTTTCATATTTGACTATTGTAGAATATTGATTTAAAGTCTTTTTTTCTACAACTTCCCAATTTTTTAATTTATCTAAATTTTTAAAATAAGTATCTGCTTCTTTTTCTATATTAACCTTAGTAATAATAGCCTCGTTACAATATGGTAAAAGTGTATTATATACTTTTTCTCCACCGATAACATAAATATCATCTGTTGGAAAATTATTTAATTCCCTAAACAAGTCGTTTAAACTAGCACATACTATAACATCTTGCAAATTTCTATGTTTTGAAGTTAAAACAATATTTATTCTATTGGGTAAAGGCTTTGAATTAGGCAAACCTTTAAAAGTATTATACCCCATTACACAAACTTTGTGGATAGTGTTCTCTTTAAAATGCAACATATCTTCTTTCATATTAAATAATAAGTTATTATTAAAACCAATCCCCCAATTATTGCTCACACATGCAATGGCTTTCATTTTTATCTTTCCATTTGATCTTGTTGTATTTTAACTTTACAAGGATTAGAGCAAACACATTTATAGTCTGGAAAATCACATCTATTTTTGCCATTACCATAACGATTAATTAAATCTTGCGCTAGATTATAATCATAATCTTTTAGACCTTCAAATATTTTATTAGCACTTTGCTTTGTTATATCTCTAGCCTCCTCTTGAGCATGTTCACAACAACGTTCTTTTAATTTCATAATAAAAGCATCTAACGTACCATACTCAAAAACATTTAACAACCTACCCTGCGGAACATTTTCTAAACCATCAATTTTATCAATCCATTCATCTTGCATTTCTAAGTCTTTAACAATACTAGGAATATAATATTCAGGTTCATCAGTTACCGATGCTTGATAATATATAGATCTATGACGTTGCAATTGGTCAAAAGTAGGTGCTGTAGCTTTGTAATATATTTCGTAAGTCTTACCAAAATGTTCTGGACGGACTTTCCCGTCACCGAACAATTGAAAACTTCTATTGTATGGGTCATTCATCAAACGAGAATCAATCAAATGCTCCCCATTTATAGTAAAATCTTTCATATAAGCACAAAAGTCTTTCATATCTGGGATAGCTAATTTTTCGTAAATATTATATTCTTCTTTATTTAAGAAATCTTGAGCCCATTTATAAATATAATTTAATTGCCTTAAAGAAATTGAGTGTACTAAATTTGTTTTTGCATCTACACCCGCAACGAATCTAGCACTTTCAAAAGCCACTTGTTTCTTTAAATATTCTTTTTTGTCTGGGTACTTTTCATTTTCTCTATCATAAAAAGCTTTGTAAAAATAATCAAAAACTTCCTTTTCCTTTGCATTTAAAGTCAATGGAACGTGTCTGCCACTAGTCCCCTCAGAACTGTAAACATGCAAATTATGCAAATACATGATAAAAATTTTTGAAACATCTTCAAATTCCCAAACCAAATTTATCATATCGTAACCGCTGTGATGTCTTTCTCTCAAGGTGGTCGCCAACCTTTTAGTTGTCTTATCTAACGATTCAGTAGTCATTTGCTTTAAAGGTTCCGCAGTATTACACGTTGCCATAGTTTTGGAACAGAAATTATACAAAGAATCTATCTCTTTGTTTTCATTATCCAACAAACTTTGTGTAATACCTATCAACTTAATCTTCATAATTCCTCTCCTTGTAAAAAACTATTGAGAAGATAACACGGAACAAAATTTTTGTCAAATGAATATAAATAAAAAATAAAGTTTAAAAAACAATAAATTTGAAATATAAAGTTTTTTTGAAAATTTTGAATAAATTTGTTGACAATAACTAAAATAAATGATAATATAAAAAAGTCGTCAATCAAAAAACGCAATTTTTGGGGGTGTAGCTCAGTTGGCTAGAGCACCTGCCTTGCAAGCAGGGGGTCAAGGGTTCGAATCCCTTCATCTCCACCATTTAGGGATTATGAGAATAACTTATAGTCCCTAAAATTTTAAAACATAAAATATTTCCTTTTTTTGGGAGGCTAGCTCAGCCGGTTAGAGCATCCGCCTGATAAGCGGAAGGTCGGTGGTTCGAGTCCACTGTCTCCCACCAGATAAGACGTAACGTAGTTGTTACGTTTTGTTTTTTATAAGTAAAGACCGTGAGCGAGAACGAGCAGTGATAAGTTCTAAGCAAGAAAAAACTTCAATAAACGCTCGCTAATTATGTGCGTAACTACTGAGTGCGAGTCTCTCTCACTTGGTCGGTGGTTCGAGTCCACTGTCTCCCACCAGAGGTGGAGACGTTTGGACTCCGCCCTTTTGTTTTTATATAAGCGACACGAGCAATCTAAAACTCTAAACAAGTGAATTATCAAACTTAAGTTATGCTATTATGAGTATGTAGTAAAATTGCGAGTTTCTTCTCAAAAGGTCGCGGTGTCCACTGTCTCCCACCAGATAAGAGCGGAGTCCTGCTCTTTTTTTGTTTTTGTAAGTAGAGACAAAAAGCGATACGAGCTAAGTAAACTCTAGTTGAGTATCTACTTCTATTAGTTTATTTAGTTTTTGCAAGTATACCGTTGTGCGAGTTTCGTCTTTTAGGTCGGTGGATAGTCTTAAGAGTTAAAAAAAAAAATATATATATATATATATTATTTAAAGAAACTAACAAAAAAATTTTTAACAAATTCATAATTTTGTTAAAATAGGAAAAACTACTAATATTATTTGACTTTTAGGGTTTTTTTGTTTATATTTTATCTTGAAGGAGGTTAAAAAAATGGCTAAAAACAAATCAAAAAATTCTATGCTAAACATTCTTTGGGGAATCTTAACTCTTGCTGGTCTTGTGTTACTAATTATGCCTACATTCTTGGCTATTTTTGTTAGGAATGTTGACAGTGTTATTGTCAGCGGTGATGCTGCTGAATATGGCTTGTTTGCAGACTTTAGCATATACAACTCAGGTGCTTTGGCTACTGTAGTAAGTGTATTGCTAGTTGTGGGTTTGGCACTTGCTACAATCTATTTAATACTTTATGTAATAGATTCATTTACCAAAACAAAAATGGATTTTTCTAAAATTAGAATGTTTATAGCATTTATAATGCTTGCCCTATTTGTTGCTACTTTGATTTGCGGACTTGTATTTGCTTCACAAGCATTAAGCGGTGGTATTGATGGAATCGCCACAACACAACTTGTTTGCGGTGTTGGATTCTGGTTAGGAATCGTTGGAATGTTGGTTACATCAGTTTTTGGTTTCCTTGCTGCGAAAAAATAATTTCTAACTACACAATCATTTGAAGGCTTTAATAGCCTTCTTTTTTATTGCTTTTAATTTAAATAATTATCATATGTAAGCAACAGTATCTAAAATAAGAATATTATGGAAAATTCTTTTTGCTTTCTTCTGTTAAATTTAAATAAACAAAACCAATTATAACTATAACACTATAAATGATTTTACCTTTAAATTTAAAGTTATCAATTAAACAATGGCGCTTATTATAAAACATTAAATATCATTTTTATTTATCTTTTTACAAATTTACAAATCTTTACATTTATCTAGATTTAAGGTGCCGTATGGCTTAAATTATTACTATATCTAAAAAATCTTAACTTCATATTATTATATTTTTCAAAAAAACGAATATCACCAAAAGCACTCAACTCTCTATTTTTTATAACTACTTATATTTAAATCAGTTTGGATTTACTATATAAATAACACAACAAAATAATCAAGCCCCCTCTTGCGTTACATTTTTTATTTAAAAAACAACTTTTTGTTAATGTATATTTATTCAATATTTTGTATATTTTACAGTATTATGCTTTGCATAATACATATGCATAGTATTTTAAATTATTGTAAATTTGGTATAAATTTTTATGATTTTACAAAAAATATTAAATTTATTTAATATTGTATGAATAATTATACATAGCAAAACTGCCGGGGAATTGCGCTGTTTTGTTTGACAATTTAAAAATTTTTAGATAAAATATTAAAGTATTTTTTACAAAAGGAGGAATATTTTGAAAGATAAATTTGAGACTATTTATAAACTTTTTCGCTTGCATTTGTATCAACAAGTTTTTAAAACTTTAAACAAAAACTACACTGATTTATCTACTTCTGAATACTTATGTTTAGAGAGTATATATTTATTAAACGAACCAACTGTTAGCAAGTTCGCACAATATTTGGGTATATCATCATCAAATGCTGCATATAAAGTAAGGCAATTAATCAAAAAGGGATATATTGAAAAGAAAAACTCTCCTACTGACGCAAGAGTATATTCCCTAGTGCCAACAGATAAATTTTATTCTTTTTATAAAGACAACAACAATTTTATCTATTATATTTTTAAACAAATTGAAACTATTTTAGATAAAGAAGAACTAGATAAACTAAACACTATTTTTGATAAAATTATAAATAAATATACTAAATAAATTACTTTAGGAGACTATTAAATGATTAGAATTGTAGCAGATTCTTCTTGTGCTATTACGAAAGAAGAAGCACAGAAATTGAATATTGAGATTATCCCACTACCTATAGAAATTGACAATCAAAACTATTTAGATGGTATCAATTTAACTACGGAAGAATTTTACAAAAAACTAACTGAATGTAAAAACTTACCTACTACTTCACAACCTAGCCCGCTAGAATTTATTGAAAGATTTGAGCAGGCGAAAAAAACTGGCGACAGCATTTTAGTTATTACCTTATCTTCTAAAATTTCTGGTACATACGAAAATGCTTGTCTATACAAAAAGGAAATTGAGTATTCTGAAATTGAAATTGTTGATTCACTTACTACCATAGGTGCTATGAAAATGATAGTACAAGAAGCAGTCAAGCAACGAGATAAAGGCTTGAACGTGCATGAACTAGCAGATTACTTAAATAAATTTAAATTGAGAACAAAAATTTGGGGCGCAATAGATACATTAGAATATTTGTATAAGGGTGGAAGATTAAGTGGCGCTACCAAAATTATCGGTACTATGCTAAATATAAAGCCTATTATTTCAGTAGTTGATGGCTATGTTAAAATGACCGATAAAAAGATGGGTATTAAAAATGCTTTAGATTGTATTTTCAATCTTTCAATAAATGGCAACATTGATAAGTCCTACCCTGTTTGCGTGCAATATTCATACAATAGAGAGCGCGCCTTAAAACTTGAGCAAATGCTACATGATGCAGGAATTACTGACACTTATATAGAAGAAATAAGTTGCGTTGTAGGCACACATATAGGACCAAATGGTAGCGCTATAGTTTATATAGAAAAAGCAAATTAAGCAATACTAGTGGCAAGTAGTTAAAGTATTCTAGTTTTATTTTAATATAATTGCTTTTGCTCTTATTGTAAAATTTTTATTAAATAATATAAATATAACAATTAAGTTATTATAAATATCTCATTTTTTGTGAGTTTGGAAATTTTATATACAGTACACCTCAAATATTTCTTAGGTGTATTTTTTTATATCAGCTAAAGGCTATATTCCTCTACTATAAAACTTAAAGAATCAATATTTACAAATATTTTATAATAAACCACATGGAAAAACTAAGCACAAAGTTAGTTTTTTATTAGTGCATATATAGTATTAAACTAGATTTTTTTATTAATTTCTATTGTTTAAGATTAATTATTTTACTCTTTATTAGTTGTTTTTATATGGTAGCATTTTATTATATATGCTTTTATTTACTACTGCCTATTCTCTCAATAATAGGCATTTTTATTAGTGTTTCCTATTAGGAGTTTGGTTTAATAAAAATTTATATTTATACAATGAATTTAAACTTTTTGTGTTGCAAATGTAGGACTATGGATATCTAAAATATCATTTTTTTATTTTTTTGCGTATTAAACAATATTTACAAGTACTATGCATATGTATTATGCATATGCATAGTAGTTAAAATAAACAAAGAATTTTTGAATTAAAAAAAGTTTTATTTCCCTTCTATAAATGTTGCACAAGCTGTTTTGCCATGCCCTTCATCTATTACGGTAATTCCATTAGCATTGCATTTCCCTTCTCTATTAAACAAACAATGCATAGCATCGCAATTTAAGTTTACTTCCCTAATGTGGCGAGAATTAGCATAGTTTTCAGTATCTGATTCAAACATATTCTTACTAAAATCTTCTGCTGGTTTGCTTTCGTCAGCGTTAAATGTTTCACATTTAGCATATCCGCTAATATTTACGTCTTTTGCTTTGCATGTATACGCATTATTATATTTACAACTTGTTTTTCTGCATTTAATGTCCATAACATATCTCCTATATGCTTTTAGTTAATTATTTGCCAAATCTTACTTTTTATGCAATGCCTAATACTAATTTAAACTAATCATAAAAAAATTACTGTAGCTGTTTTAATTTTTCTTACTTCATTTAAATATTTTTTAAGTTCATATTTTAATATGTGCTTTAGTTTTGACGCATTTTTAATTTTGTGATATATTTGAGTATAGAAAAAGAACCTTTTAGGAGAATCAAGAATGCAACTTAACACCGCAATTAGTAAATTAACTATATATGCAATACAATACCCTGAACAAGAAAAAGAATGCTTAAAACTTATTGATTTATTGTCCGAAAATTTTGTAATAACAACATATGATGAAACACAAATAGCTCCTACTACTTTAGATGATGCTGTAAAGAATTTGTTTTACAAAGCGTCTTTTATTGTTTTTGAAGCATCTAATTTAAGATTTAATATAAAGCGCGAATTGCAAAATTCTATATCTTCTGCAACTTTAAAACAATTAAGTGAATTAATTTATCTTTATAACGAAAGCACTATAAATATGGAAAAATTTTTTACTCTATTTGATTTAGGTGTTGAAGAAAAATTGGGTGTTGATTTCAGCGAGTTTAAAAAAGCGGCTTTCCCTTTCTCAAAAAATGTAGAATATTTAAACACTCAAATTCGGGACGAGCTTAAAACCTTTCCTTTTATGAGAGTGGCACAATATTATTTAAAAGATGCAATTACGTTAAAAAACATAACTGATATGGAAAAAATTAAAAATTTTAACGAATATTTATCTCAAAATTTACAAGTCTATAATGATTTCAAAAAAATTAACGATGAAGTAAAATTTTTTGATGAAGATAATTTAAAACCTTTAGAAAAAACTAGTCAATATGCAAATGATATACTACAACTAAAAACTAAAGACCTTTATTGTAATGAATGTGACCCTTGGGAATCTATGCATTTTAGGAATTAGTAAGATTTAATTATTAATTTATTTATTAAATAAAATAAGAGCTTCAAACCTTATATTATATTGTTGAATTTTATATAACAAACTAATTTATTGGGCTATAAATTTATTATTAAATATTAATTACTTGACAACCCACACAAATATGTTATACTAAAACAGTAAGAAAAATACACTTTAGGAGCTAATATGCAATTAAATACAGCCGTTGCTATTTTAACTATTCAGGCAATTGAAAATCCTGATGAAAAAATTAAATGTTTTCAAATGATTGATATTTTATCAAAAAATTCAAATGGTAAAAACACAGATATTGATAGTATTGTAAACTCAATGTGTAACGATTTAAATCACAAACAAATTTATTTAAGTAAAGAGCCAGATGCATATTCCTTTTATGACCAATTCAATTTAAAAAATAGGATATATCAAATTAAAGATTTGGAATTCTTGCAAAATTTTGGAATATCCAAATTTCTTTCGTCCGAAAAGAAAAAATCTTTACCAAAAGAAATTGCAAATTGTATTGAAAACAGTCATATCGCAATATGTAAATCAAACATCAATATACAGCAATCTATAAAACAATTTGTAATTCCAAAATTAAATGAATATAACAAACATTTGGAAGAACAACGCAGTAAACAAATATCTGCAACGAACTTTACAGAAAATTCAAACAAATTAACAAAAACAAGCAAAATAAGTATAAATGATACTTTAACAACAGTTCAAAAGTTTATTGAAGCTTATAATCAAACTCCTGGTTCAATACAGACACCTACCATTATTGAATTAAATTATTTATTTTTTAAAACAACAGAAACAAAGGATAAAAATACACAATTAAACAAGCAATATTTACAAGAAAAAACTATGTGAAATTAAAATTTATATCAAAAAAACGAAAATATACTAATTTTAAAACTAAGGAGAAAATATGTATATCAATAATTTAATTTTTACTATAGCAGCACGTTCTCATAATGAATGTGTTTTGGAGTCTGATAATGCCTATCACCTAATTTATGTGATTTCAAAATATCAAAAACAACTCATAAACGACGACAAAAATACCTCTCAACCAGAAATCTACCTTACAGTTGCAGAAGCCGTGTCAAACTTATTAAATTCTGCTAATGCTGATATTCAAATGCTTAGTTCAAAAGAACCTGAATTTTCAAGTTTTGTAAATTTCAAAGCAATGGACAGATTGAATGATTATTATGATGATTTAACATTTTTAAATAATTTTATTCATCTTTGGAGTGATTATTCGCATGAAGAAAAAAGTTTAATATCTAGCTTTAATAAGACAATAGCAAATATTAATAAAGAACTAAGACACTCTAATGAAATACTACAAACTTCACTAGATGAATTGGTCTTACCTAAATTAAAAGAATATATTTCTGAAAAGAACACTGCTTTAGATAAAGATTTAGTAGCGCAAATGGAAATTAAACAACTTACGAAGTTTATTGATTTATACACTACAAAAAACAACATTATAAAATGCAAGCGCCGAGAAGAAGAACAAGGCTATTCTTTCCTCAATGGTTATAAATATTCCACGCCTAAATATCATATACACATAAAAAATGGTACAATTAATTCTTTAAATGCAGTTTTAAATGAAGCAAGTCTTAAAATAGAGAAATCTAATAACACTCAAAAAGAAAATAACAAATCTCAATTCAACGACAATATGGAATTAACAAAATAATTATACTACCCTACTATTTCTAAAAAAATAAATTATAATAAGGAGCAACAAATGGAAGTTATTTTATTACAAGATATCAAAGGCACTGGCAAAAAAGGTGATGTTGTAAATGTAAATGACGGTTATGCTAGGAATTTCCTCTTTAAGAAAAATTTAGCACAACCAGCCACTAAAACAAACCTTAACGTAAATTCTCAGGCAAAGGCAGCAAAAGCTTTCCACAAACAAGTAGAACGCGACGAATTTAGAGCTGAAGCCGAAAAACTAAAAGACAAAGATGTAATTATAAAAGTCAAAATTGGTGAAAATGGCAAACTCTTTGGCTCTGTTACCAACAAGGAAGTTGCTGATAAATTAAACCAAATGGGAATAAAAATTGAAAAACGTATGATAGACTTGCCTACTATTAAACTTATCGGCAAATATGAAGCAAAAGCACGTTTTGCAGAAGGAATTGAAACAAAATTTTTCGTATCTGTGGTAACTGAATAAATTTATGCATATAATTATTATTATACATAATTAGGAGTAATAATGAAGAATGCATGCAACAAAGATATTTTAAAAAAGTATAACATTAATAAAAAGATACATGAATTCAAAATGCAATATGACTTTAACGAAATGACTAGAGGCAAAGAAACTAAGACAAACTTAGTAATAATCAAAGAAAATGAACAAGAATTTGGTAAATAACATAAAAAACTTTCCTTATTGGAAAGTTTTTTTAATAAAGTTTATTAAGTACAATTTAAATTTATAAAGTTTCATCTTATTTTCTTCAAGTATAACTTAAACATTTATTTAATATTATATCAATATCACTGTAATTCCTGCGTTTGCAAAATATAGTTCATTATCGCCCATCACTTCGGGACATTGTCTTTTTATTTTTTCGGCGACCTCGCTAGCAGTCCACTGCTCGCCTTTTACGTATTCTCTTATAAAGCCACGTCGTTTTGCAATAACAAGCCACCGACTCAAAGCGCGTTTTATTTCACCACCTACACCGTGTGAGCCATACCCATGAATAACTTTCAGCGCGACAATCCCTTCTCGTCTGGACATTTCAATTTCTATTTCCAACAAAGCAAGAGCAAGTTCTACCGTGGGTTGATTTTCTTTTAAATTTAACGTTTTATATTTCATAAGTATATTATAACATTAACAACAAAATATATCAAATAACTTAAACACTTTATACTAAAAATTAATAGAAAAGACTTATCTATGTTGATAAGTCTTTTTGGTTTAAATAAATTAAATTAGTTTAATTCTACTTCAGCGCCAGCTTCTTTCAACTTAGCTTCAATGTCTTTAGCTTCGTCTGGGTTAGCGTTTTCCTTAACAGCCTTAGGAGCAGATTCAACTAATTCCTTAGCTTCTGTCAAGCCTAAACCAGTGATTTCTTTAACAACTTTGATAACTTGAACTTTACTAGCTGTAGGTGTCAAACCTTTCAATACAACGTTGTAAGTAGATTTTTCTTCAGCGGCAGCAGCGGCTGCAGGAGCAGCGCCACCAGCAACTGGAGCAGCAGCAACTGCAACTGGAGCAGCAGCACTTACACCAAATTCTTCTTCAAGTAATTTAACCAATTCGCTAACTTCTACAACGGTCAAACCTTTGATTTCTTCTAAAATGTCATTAATTTTTGCCATAATAAAAATTCTCCTTTAAATAAATTTAATTACTTTGTAGCAATCCCATTTAAGCAACGAGCCAAACCTTCTGCTGGGCCGTTTAATACACGGCAAAGTCCAGTTGCTGGGGCTTGAAGTAAACCAAGCAATTGAGCAATAAGAACTTCTTTGCTAGGAAGATTAGCAAGGGCTTTGAGGGTAACATCATCAACATAATCTTGTCCAAGCAAACCAAACTTCATTGAAACGCCTGTCTTTTCTGCTGCTTTGTCTAAAATACCAGCAGCATCAGTCTCGCCGTTATAACTGAAAGCAACGGCAAGTGGGCCTTGAAGTTTGCCATCAAGACAAGTAATATTGAGTTCGTCCAAAGCGAGTTTTACCAAACGGTTTTTGTAAACGTGGTATTCACAACCTGCTTCACGCATTTTGTTACGCAATTCAGTGTCGTTTGCCACATTAATACCTTTGTATTCAACAAACACAACGGACTTTGCTCGTGAAATCTTGTCTTTAATGTCTTGAACAAGTTGCTTCTTGTTTTCAAAATTTTGTGACATAACTCACCCTCCTTGTGTATTTTCTAACGAAATAAAAATCTCCGCACCAGCAAAGCACGGAGATAATATAGAAAACATCTATTTATTCATATTGCTTTACCTCGGCAAGCTCTGTTAAGATTTAAACGAATCAAGTTAGCGTGATTCGCACTTGCTGTCTTTGGCGAAAGACATTTATTTAATTAGTGATTTTATTTTATCATAATAATTTAAAAAAATCAATACTTTTAAACAAAGTTTTTTATAAATTTGCAAAACAACTTAATTATAAAATTTTATAAAGTAAAGCAAATTATATTCAATTTTTAATTATTGATTGCACCTGTTTGTATCTGTAAAACACAATTTAATACACAATTTTAAATACTAAGATTTTCAAAAGGTTATTATTTTATACTTTAAAAACGGTACTATGCAGGTACTATGCATTATATTTTGCGAATACTTTTTCTCAAATCAAGGGCTTTTTAAAAAATTTAAGCATAATACCCTATTTTATAGGAAAAGTCCCTCGCTTAAATAATGGACTTTTAAAATTATATTATTACTTTACTGTTTTTTCGTTTGTATTCACTTAAAATTTGTTTTTAAAAATTTATTTATACTTTTATTAATTGCCTAATTCTTCTATCACCACACTGCCGTCTAACCACGACATAATGTAACCTGCTAGTTTCTTGTGGGCAACTGATTCAAAAGACTCAATTAAATCACTTGGTTCCGCAATCTGGAAGGCGCTGTTCTCATAAAAATCTTTTAAAACTTTTATCATTTTGTCTTCGCCTAAAAGTTCGGCTATACTATCAAACATTAAAACACCTTTTACATAAGTTAAATAAACGTACTCGGTTTCCGTATTGAAATTATGAATGTTGCGGCTCATACTTGTGTCCAAAGTATCGTACACTTCTCTAAATACATCACAAAATAGCAAGTAACTACTCAAAGCGGAAGCAAAAACTTCTTGGCTAGTCCTTCCGTATTCGGGGTTGTAATCATAAAAAATTGCCGTTGAATACTCAGCCAAACCTTCGTCAATCCACGCATACTCACATTCGTTATTCCCTACGACTCCGTACCACCATTGATGCGCCGTTTCGTGAATTATTGCGTTTTTGTATTCAGTGTCCAAATCAATTTCGTCAGAGACATAAACTAGCATTGGGTACTCCATTCCGCCTTGCAGAAAATTTGCTTTGGCTACTTTTAAATTAGTATAAGGATATGCACCAAATAAATCATTGAAGGTATTAATCGCGTCAACTGCCGCTTGAAGATTTGCCGCAGCATCTTCATCGTCATAATAGTAATATTCAACTGTAATAGTACCTGCTGTGGCGGTCAAAACTTCAAATTCGTCACTAAAAACAAGTGCAAAATCGCGAACTGCTTTTGCTTGGTACGTGCGGGTTGTTTTCCCGTCTTTACTTGTTTCGTCTACTATTTCGCCCGTTGATGCAAGTGTCAAATCACTAGGATAATTTATGCTAACTATATAATTTGCCACTTCACTATAAAATGGGTCGCCATTTGGAGAATAACCGTCAGTTACAAACTCGCCATTTTCAAAAACACACACGATTGGGTACCAGTTGCCTAAATTTAGGGTGTGTTCGCCATATCCAAAACGGTGGTTGCAATTTGGAATAGTTAAGTCAAAAGTAATTTCAATTTCAACTGAATTGCCGTTTTTAAGTGTCTGCCCTAGTGGAACATTGAGAATGTTTTTATCATCGTTTAAAATTTGAAAGTCAACTTCGTTACCGTTCACTTTAACTAAAGTTATGTTGATATTGCCTTCGCTAAAGCCGTTTGGATATGCACGCGAAAATTGGGTGTTATTAACCGCTTTGAAAGTAGTAGATTCTTCCCTAAAAGCATTTGGGTAAAGGTGAAATTTTAGTTCGGTAAAATCAAAACCAGAATCATTGCGGTATGTCAGTTTTTCGGTTGCTGTCAAAGTTTTTTCTTCATAGTTTAGAGTTGCATTAATTTCATAGGTATTGGCTTCCCTACTCGCCGCCTCTAAACTACTCACATTGCCACAACCAGCGAAACACACAAGACAAAATACAATAGCAAAACTAAAAACAAAAAATCTTTTCTTCATAACTTCTCCTAAGTTTTTTTGCTATTATATGAAACTGTAGATTTGCTTTATGAATAAATTAAAGAAAAAAAAGAAAAGACATTAATATATAATGCCTTAACTTTATTACACTATCTTTTACTAAATTGTACAGCCTTGCGGGCCTGCACAATTCCTTTCATACGTGGGTTTGGGCAGTATGCCGCAAATTGCGTTTCACAAGAAAAGGCCACCAAATATGGTAGCCTTTTATGTTTCGTTGTTGAATGCGGCATGCTCCTGCCCCAACAACTATCTTTTACTAAATTGTACGGCTTTACGAGCCTGCACAATTCCTTTCATACTAGGGTTTGGGCAGTATGCCGCAAATTGCGTTTCACAAGAAAAGGCCACCAAATATGGTAGCCTTTTGCGTTTCGTTGTCTCGTGCGGCAAGCTCCTGCCCCAACAACTATCTCTTGCTGAATTGTACAGCTTTGCGAGCCTGCACAATTTACTTTCATTCGTGGGTTTATATAGTATATCCGCGGACAACTTTATTACTAATACAAAAAAAAAGAACAACTCTTTCAAGTTGTCCTTGCGGTATACTAGTGACCCAGTCACCTATCTTTTGCTGAATTGTACAGCCTTGCGGGCTTTGTGCAAACCGTATTTCTTACGCTCTTTCATTCTAGGGTCACGAGTTAACAACCCTGCAGTTTTAAGTACGCCTTTGTATTCTTCGTTTGCCTTAACTAATGCACGAGCGATACCGTGGCGAATTGCACCTGCTTGTCCACCTAGACCACCGCCGTTTACTGTAACAAATACGTCGTATTTCTCTAATGTGTTGGTTAATACCAAAGGTTGGCGAACAATTTGCTTTAATGTTGCTAAGCCAAAGTATTCTTCAATATCTTTATTATTGATTGTAATTTTGCCTTTACCATGAATGATACGAACTCTTGCTACTGAAGATTTTCTTCTACCTGTGCCTAGAGTATATGGATTTTGTATTGATTTTGCAGCCATAATTATCTACCTCCTTTGATAGTAAGTTTTTCAGGATTTTGTGCTTGATGATTGTGTTCTTCACCTTTGTAAGTACGCAATTTTTTAAGCATTTGCTTGCCTAAAGCATTCTTAGGCATCATACCTTTAACAGCACGTTCTACCACAAAGTCGCTACGGTCTTGCATTAACTTGCTGTATGCAATTTGTCTGTCGCCACCTGGGTAAAGTGTGTGGTACTTGTACATTTTTTGGTTAATTTTGTTACCTGTCAAAACTACTTTATCGCAGTTGATTACGATAACGTGGTCGCCCATATCTGCGTGTGGCGTATAAGTAGGTTTGTTTTTACCGCGCAAAACTGCTGCTACTTGGCTAGCAAGACGGCCCAAAGGCACGCCTGTTGCGTCAACTATCCACCATTTGCTTTCTTGATTTGCTTTGGTTGGCATAAAAGTCTTCATAATGAGTTTTCCTCCGAAAAATTCAAAATAATATTTTATCTACAAAGCAGTTTAGAGAGGGGCTAATTCACTAAGTTACTAATAGATTTTATAATTATATAGGAATTTGCGGAGTTTGTCAAGGGGAAAAAGCAAGAAATACTGTAAATTT
>CALWTE010000004.1 GCA_944384375.1 uncultured Clostridia bacterium
TTTCCACAAGGTTAAATGATTTATGTAAGTGATATTTTCATACTAGTTTAGTTAGTATTGAATGTCTTTTGCTTAATTCAATATCATTTGCCTTTGTTATTTGGGTAAAATCAAATTTTAAACCAGCGAAACTACAAACCTTGTGGCTTTTGTATAGATTAAGTTTAGCAAATTTGGTTAGAAAAGTAAAACAAATTTAAGACGTTTTCAAGTTTATTATTTAAAACGTCATTCGTTTTTACCATATTTCCTTTTGTAATAGTCTAAAATATGCCGAATTGTCATATTTTTATGTAAATTAAAAAACAAAATATATTAAATGACGTGCGTACAAGAATTTTTCGTGAATATTTATCTAATTTTATATCATATATATTTAATTTTATGTCTTATCAAATTTTGTGCCGAAAAGTAGTGCTATTTACTTGCTTTAAAATGCCGAAAAAGATATAATTTTAGTGATTAAAAATAAAATGGAGAGTGTTTTATGATAAATGACAAAATTTTGTACGATTTAGACGACAACTTTGGGCATTGGTGGGAATGTGGCTTTTCTACCCCTTCTATGACTAAAAACTTGTACCCTTATACGAAAATGTTTAGCCCTATTAAGGTAAACAAATTGACGTTAAAAAACAGGCTCGTAATGGGTCCTATGGGCAACATTGATATGGCGGAAGAAACTGGACGTCCTAGCCAAAAAATGATTAGTTACTTTACCGAACGTGCCAAAGGTGGTGTGGGTTTAATCACGTCTGGTCTTGTGCCTGTTAGTTACGGCATTGACCCAACGGTAAAGGAGTTAGGCGATTTAAGTTACTTCCCTAGAATTGACCGCTCCCGTACGGTTTATTCTGGCTGGAGAGAAGTGGCTGCAAGTGTTCACGCAAACGGAGCACATTTCTTTATTCAACTTACCGCAGGGCTTGGGCGTGTGGGCAACCCGCAATGTTTGTTGACGCAGTTTAAAATTCCCGTAAGTGCGTCTTGCAACCCGAACTTCTACATTCCGCAAATACCTTGTATTCGTATAAGCGGAAGGAAGTTAAATAAACTAGTTAAAAACTTTGGACAAGCCGCTGCTGATGCAAAGGCTAGTAACATTGACGGTGTGTATTTGCACGGGCATGAAGGGTATTTATTAGAACAATTAACCAACCCCGCCTTTAACAGACGTGCTTTGGGTAAATACTCCGACTGGCAAAGGTTCGGTGTTGATGCGGTTAAGGAAATTCGTAAACGTGTAGGGCCTAACTTCCCTATTATGTATAGAATAGACTTGTCCCTTACCTTGAATGCCACTTACCAAAACCGAATGGACGAAAAACCTTTCAAGAAGTTCCGTAGAGAACGTACTATTCAACAGACGCTAGATTACATGGAAAACCTTGTCAAAGCGGGTGTTGATATGTTTGACGTGGACTTGGGTTGCTATGACAACTGGTGGTTACCTCACCCACCTGCTAGTATGCCTAGTGGTTGTTTCCTGGATATTTCTAAGATTGTTAAAGATTACTTCCGCGCTAATAATATTAAGTCTAATGCTGGGCTACCTGTTCCCGTTGTGGCTGTCGGGAAACTGGGTTACCCTGACTTAGCAGAACAAGCGTTACGCGAAGACAAGTGTGATATGGTAATGCTGGCTCGTCCTTTGCTTGCCGACCCTGAGTGGCCAAACAAGGCTTTTCGCGGAGATTGTGAGAGCATTCGCCCTTGTATCGGTTGCCACGAGGCGTGTATTCGTGAATTTGTAGAAGGCGGACACCCACAATGTGCTGTAAACCCTAGAACTGCCTTTGAAGAAATCTTTTCAAGGGAAATTCCTAAGTCGCCTATTCAAAAACGCGTGGCTGTAATCGGTGCTGGCCCTAGTGGAGTGGTTGCGGCAAAGACTTTGGTTGAACGCGGACACAAAGTTGATTTATACGAGCAAAATTCGCAAATCGGTGGTACTTTAATCGCTGCTAGTGTACCAAAAATCAAGTATGAAATCAAAAACTACGTAAATTATCTAGATAACGAAGTTAAGACTTTGTCTAAAAACTCTAACTTCACCTTAAAACTTAACACAAAAGCAGATTTAGACACTCTCAAAGGCAAGTATGACGCGGTGGTAGTTGCTTGCGGTAGTAAAATTTCCGTTCCTAATATAAAAGGTGCAGACAGTAAAAATGTAATCACCGTTACCGAAGCCCTTCTCCACCCTGAAATTGTTAAAAAGGCAAATGAAATTGTCATTTTGGGTGGTGGCGATTCTGGTTGTGAAACGGCGTACTGGGCTGGGATTGAGTTGAAGAAGAAAGTTACTATTGTGGAAATGAAAGCGACTTTGATGACTGATACTTGTACTGCAAATCGTGGGCATATTTTGCACTACTTAGACAAGGCTGGTGTAACCACTCACAACCTTAGCACTCTAGAAGAAATCAAGGCAAATTCTGTAATCGTGAATAAAAATGTTCACCCTAGTGTGCCTAACCCTTATAACTCTTGGCAACCGATTTTGCCTGAAAACATTAATAACCCGCTTGCGCCTAAGATAAGTACAAAAATGCAACAGGTGGAAGTTCCTGCAGACTTAGTAATTATCGCCGTTGGTACAAAATCGCAAAACGAACTGTACTTTGATTTAGTTAAGGAAAACGCTTGCCCTGAAGTTTACTACGTGGGTGATGCGTTTAAACCTGGCAAAGTATTCGTAGCGGTTAAGAGTGCTTATAGACGTTGTAGGGAAATTTAGAACCGCCGAACCGCCTGCCGAAACAATCTTTATTTTGCTATTATTATTTGGTTCGGCGGTAATTGAAAATTGAAAACAGCCACTACACGTTTTGTGTAGTGGAATTAAAAGTTATTGAATAGCATATCAAATCTAATATATTTAACATATTTTATAAATATAATTAACATTTTAAGTGTTAATTTAAAAAGTGGCACTACACAAAACGTGTAGCATTACCAAAACAAAAAGTCTATTCATATTTAAAAATAAAATTTAGGAGTAAAAAATGCAATTAACAAAGGAAGAAGAAAGCATTTTAAATGGTTCACAGGGCGAAGTTATGGCTAAAATGATGAAAACTATGGTTAGTCTGGGTGATATTTTTGGCGCTAAACGTATGGTTGACGTTACTCATGATGGGCATCTTGTTACGTCTATGGGTATTCCCCTACTTAAACCTGTTTTTAGGACTATGCAAGAAATCATTGATGCTGGAATTACTGCAAAATGGAAGTTCACCGCAGACCCTCGCCCTATTGATTATAAAAATGTAAAATGCAACATTTTAGATAAACTCGTATTTAGCAAAATAATGTACGGCAAGCAAAAAGATTACGAAAAACAATTAAACCAGGTTGGTTTGAAGTCGCCTAACGCGTTTAGTTGTACGTGTTATATGCCCGAAGTTGGCAATATCCCTAAAAAGGGCGATATTCTCTCGTGGGCTGAAAGTAGTGCTGTCGTTTACGCGAACTCGGTTTTGGGTGCGCGTTGTAACCGTAACAGTGGTATGATTGATTTGTTCGGGTGTATTTTGGGAAAAGTCCCTGAATTTGGCTTATTACTAGACGAAAATAGGCAGGCAAACTGGGTTATAGAAGTAAAAACCAGCAAAATGCCCGAAGCACAAATTTTAGGTAGCGCTATCGGTATTGCCGTTGGCGAAGGTGTGCCTTATATTAAGGGTTTGGATAAATTTATCGGTAAAGTTTTAAACGACACAAATCGTTCGTATTTAAAAGATATGGGTGCTGCTAGCGCTAGTAACGGTGCGGTTGGATTATTTCATGTAGAGAATCTAACCCCAGAAGCCGTTGCTGAAGGCGAAAAGTTGATTCGCAAAGATGCAAAAACTCTTGTGATAGATGATGCATACTTGCGTAAAACGTATGAATCATACCCTATTTTGTGGAAAAAGAAAAACGCAAAGCCTACCCTTTGCTTTATCGGTTGTCCACATCTTTCTATGGAGCAGTTGAACGACTGGACAGACAAGATTTTTGATAACTTAATCAAAAACGGGCGTACAAAGGTTACTTGCAGGACAATTTTAACCACCGCGCCTGCAATTGCAGATAAGTTCCGCGCAACAGCGCAATATTTGAAACTAGAAGCAGCGGGTGTGAAGTTGTCTAGCATTTGCCCTTTGATGTATTTAAACAACCCGCTCACCCACTCTCGCCCTATAATTACGTGTTCTAACAAACTACGCACGTATACTGCGGCTAGGTATTACACAGACGAAGAAATCTTAGACATTATCACAGGTAAGGAGAAATAATTATGGCAGAACAAAAAACTTTTAAAGGCAGAGTCCTTTGCGAAGGTGAATTAACGGGCGAAGCACTGGTTTCTCATGCTGGCGTGAATACTTTGGCGACTTTTCAAAAAAGTGCGTTGAAAAATGCTAAAATTATTATCGGTAGCGACCAAAACAACCCTGATATTTACGGCAAGGCAATCACGGGCAAAATTCTTTGCTTGCCGAACACAATAGGTTCTACAACAGGCGGACTTGTTTTGCAAACGGTTTGTTCTATGGGTACTAACCCTAGTGCAATGCTTTTCTCAAACGAAATTGATTCGCTGGCTGCAAGCGGTGTGATTTTAGCAAAACACTGGGAAAACAGTAAAATGATTGCTATAGATTTATTGGGTCAAGAATTTCTGGACTATGTAAAAACTGGCGACACAATAGAAATCAAACTAGACGGCACCGTGATTGTTACGCGTGGGAGTTAAATTGTATTAAATTAAGCGGTTTTGAATGATTAAATCTAGCTAGTGCTATTATATGTGGAAGCTAAAGTTTTATAATAAAATATCAAAATGCTTATAAATAGAATTACATTTATATTTATTTAATAAAAATCTTAGATAATTTTATAAACGATTAATAAACGACAAAAAAAGTAAAATACTAAAAATAATTTAATAAAGTACTATAAGAAAAGAGCAGAAATAGTTAATACTGCTCTTTTGTATTAAAACAAATTATAATTAGATTTAATTAAAAAAACGTTAATTTTCTAATTTATATTAGTACGTGTCAACAATTGTTGACACGTACAGTATTAATACTAAAAATATCAATAGAAAATATTTTGTCTAACTTTTGGGGTACTTTCTATTTTAGGTTCAGTTCTATTTTTTATATAATTTGTTTTTTTGCTCACTCTATTTTTTTAAATATAATTCATTTTGGTATTTTTTCGTTTTATAGATTTAATAAATTATTATTTAAGATGCTAAAAAATACTTTTCACTAATATACTTAATTATTATTTTATTCATAACAAAATCTATAAGGTTTTAAAAAAAGTGGCATTTAGTGTTAATATAATAATTTTAATGCGAAAGATAATTTTTTGGTATTTGGCTTTACATTTTGGTGGGATTATGTTAAAATTATTTTATAAAATTAGATGAGGTAATAAAATATGTCAAAATCTTCTTATGCCGCAAGTAAGTACGGCGATGACTGTGTAGAACTTTGGCACGACCGTAAACGTTGGTGTGGACTTCCTCTTTCGTTCACGCGTTATAGTATAATTCAAAAGCCTGGTAAATGGTGTAAGTTAATAGTTGATATTGGGTTCTTTACTAGCCATGTAGAAGAAGTCAATGTTTTCCGTATTGACGACACAAACGTTTTTGAATCATTCACCAACAAAATTTGGGGTACGGGAACTCTAAAAGTATACTGTAGAGATGCTTCTAGCGACCATGTTGATTTAGTACGCATTAAAAATCCGTCTAAAGTTCGTAATATAATAAACGAATTAATTGAAGAAGACAGACGCTCTCGTAACGTTCAATACGGCGAAATGCAATTTTAATTGCAATAACAAAATCAAAAGCAGGGCTAAGGGTGTAAACTTTTGAAACTAGCAAAAAATAAGAAAAGGAATTTTACAAAATAGCAAAGTTCCTTTTTATATTAGTTTCAAAAATTATGAACTAAATATAGCATCTATTTTTTTATAAAAATTTTAATCATCTTTGCCGTTTCTGTTTTTTTATCTTCAACTAAGTATTATTTAGACAACAATTATTTTTGATAATTCATACTTTTTTCTTGTGCCTCATCCCGTTTATCTTCTTGCGAGGTATC
>CALWTE010000005.1 GCA_944384375.1 uncultured Clostridia bacterium
TTAAACTTCCGCAAGCAAGATATGTGTTTAAGCAAAAAGAAAAAATCGCCAAGCAGATTGCAGCCACTGGCGACCTAATTTCGCTATAAACTTTATATCAACATTATATAGCACCATTATTATAACACAAAAGTTTTAATTTTATCAAGTTTTAAGACAAAAAATTTTCAAAAAGGAGAGAAAATGTGGGGTTTTGTTAAAAATTATAAAAAATTAAAAAGACACGAAAAACCAAAAGCACGATTCAAGGTACCATTTCGTCATAGGGAATGGTTAGAACAAAAAATAAAATTAACGGAGGTACAAAAACATGATGACACTCTATGATTTAACCGAAGAAGAAATGGAATTATATAATCTAATTGAAAGCGGTGAAGCCATAGACTTGGAGACTGGTGAGATTGACGCAGGGGTTGCAGAACAACTTGCGTTTAACAAAAGAGATTATGAAAAGAAAGTAGATAATATAGTATGTTACATAAAATCGCTTGATGCATTAGCGGAAGGCATAAAACAAGAAAAAGAAAAACTTGCGAAAAGGCAACAAAGTACAAATAAAAAAATAGAATCTTTAAAAAGATATTTGGACATGAATTTAAAACTTATAGGCAGAACGGAAGTCGTTACTGCTAGAAGTAGAATAACTTACCGCAATACATCTGGTAGTGTTGAAATTTTGGACGAAAAATCAATACCAGAACAATATTGCAGTTATGAGCGAAAAATAAGCAAATCAGCAATTAGTGATGCATTAAAGCACGGTATTGAAGTGCCAGGCGCAAAACTAAATACTGAACCGAAATTACAAATAAATTAATTAAATTAAAAGGAGAACAAAACAAATGATATTTCAAAAAGCAGAAAGAAAGAAAAGTAAATTAAGGTTAGGAATTAGCGCTCCAAGTGGGGGCGGAAAAACTTATAGTGCCTTATTAATAGCATTTGGAATTGTGAAAAATTGGGGTAAAATCGCTGTAGTAGATACTGAAAGGGGGAGTGCTGAATTATATTCAAATTTAGGCGAATATTGTGTTGCGCAACTAGAACCGCCTTATACTCCGCAAAAGTATATAGAAGCAATCCACGCAGCAGAACAGGAAGGATTTGAAATTATAATTATTGATAGTTTATCACATGCTTGGACTGGTGAAGGTGGGATGTTGGACATGCAAGATGCGGCAGCAAAAGCAAGTAAAAGTGGAAATAGTTTTACGGCATGGAGAGAAATTACTCCGTTGCACAATAAGCTAGTAAATACGATATTACAAAGTTCTTGCCATATTATAGTTACAACAAGAAGCAAAACGGAGTATGTATTACAAGACGATGGTAACGGGAAGAAATCACCCAAAAAGGTTGGACTTGCCCCTGTGTTCCGCGATGGCTTAGAATACGAAATGACAACGTTTTTTGACTTATCACAAGAACATATCGCCAGTGTGACAAAGGATAGAACAAATATTTTTGATGGACAATATTTCAAGATTGATGTTGGTACTGGAGAAAAACTTGCTGATTGGTTAAATAGTGGAGCAGAAGAACCTGCAGTTATTTGTCCAAAATGCAATAAAGAGATAAAACCTGTAATTTGCAAAG
The DNA here is from genome assembly GCA_944384375.1 of uncultured Clostridia bacterium. Taxonomy (GTDB): domain Bacteria; phylum Bacillota; class Clostridia; order Christensenellales; family UBA1242; genus UBA7867. The sequence continues at coordinate 1,597 of CALWTE010000005.1, forward strand.
ATGGCTCTACAATGCAGCCTAAAACTATATTACAAAAATATAACTGTTGTTCTGAGTGTGCGAAGTTGGAAGCGGAAGAGAAGAAAAAAGAAAAAGAAGCACAAAAACCAAACACAATCACTGTTTAAAAGGAATTAAATTATGAATAAAAACACAAAAAGGATTGCGTTAGAAAAAGAGAAAAAGAGATTAATGCAAATGCTCAGTTTTCCTACTGTAAAAAACGATGAACAAGAAATTACTCAAATAAATAACATGATATTTAAAATAGACAAAGAAATTAATAAAACTTATGGAGGATAAAAAAATGAATCAAATAATTTTAATAGGAAATTTAACAAAATCGCCAGAGTTGGCAACAACTCAAAACGGAATAAATGTATGTAGGTTTGGTGTGGCTGTAAGACGCAGTTATCCAAATACGGATGGTGAATATGAAACTGATTTCTTTAACATAGTTGCGTGGAGAAAATTAGCAGAACATTGTGCTAAATATTTAGAAAAAGGAAGAAAAGTTGCAATAAGTGGTTCATTACAAATGCGAACTTATGAGGTAGAAGGGGAAAAACGAGTAACTAGTGAAGTTATTGCAAATGATGTGCAGTTTTTATCACTTGCAAATAATGATAAAAAAGAAGAAACTTCAAACAATTACGATTTGGACCCTGCTGACGAAAGCGATTTACCTTTTTAGGAGAAAAATATGTTAGCAAAATTTACAAAATGGAATGGTGAACAAATTACATATAAAGTAAGCCCAGAGTGGATAAATGATATTGCTGGTGCTGTAAAAGGCCAATATTATTTTGCTGATAATGTAAAAGGTATTTGTATAGACGGAACACAATTTGCTCAAGTGGTTTTTAGCAAGGAGAAAGTTGCATGATAATAATAGAAGATACAAGAAATCAAATAGGAAAGCATAAAAATTTAAATTTAGAATTAGCAAAATTAGGCCATAAAGTAATACGTTCAAAATTGTACGTAGGTGATTATGCAAGAATAGACGATATGTCTATTTGTATAGATACTAAACGAAATTGGGAAGAGTTGGCTGGCAATATTTGTGGGCCACAACATGTAAGATTCCGTAACGAATGTTTAAGAGCAAAAGAAAACAATATTCATTTAGTAATTGTTGTTGAAGAAGCAAAATCTGTTAGTGAATGGCAGTCAATAACAAAAAGAAATGGACGACCTGTATGTAAAGTTTTACCAACAACATTATTTAAAGCAATGGGAACAATGACAAAAAAGTACGATGTAATTTTCTTAAATTGTGATAAGACACAAACTGCTAATTTAATTATAAAAATTTTAAGTAAAAACAAGGAGTAAAAATGCAAGACGATTTTATATTTTTTAGGAGTTTTAGAAATTCGATAAATCAACTACCTAAAAACAAGAGAGCAGAAATGGTGTTGGCTATCATAGACTATATGCTAGACGATGCAGAACCAGATTTTGCCGACAAAACATTGCGAGCGGTTTTTGAAGTTTTACGTTATTTTTTAGATAGGTCCAAAGACGAACGTAAAAAGCGAAGCGATGCAGGTAAAAAAGGTGGAGCACCAAAAGGAAATAAAAACGCAAGCAAAAAACAACCTAAAACAAGCAATGAACAAGTTGAAACAAGCAAAAAACAACCTAAAACAAACAAAACAAGCGTAAGAGAAAGAGAAATAGTAAAAGAAAAAGAAATAGTAGAAGATATAGAGAGAAATAAAAAAGAGAAAAATTCTCTCTCTCAAAAATTTTTGGAAAAATTTCCAGACAAAGACGCTTCGCTTACGGAAAGTACCACTTTACCAGAAGGTTTTAACTTAGATGCTATGCTAGTTAAGATTGGCGAATCTGACTTCCTTTCCAATTGCAATAACCTTGGGTTCGCTTGGTGTTTACAAAATTATCCTGAAATAATGGCAGATAAATATAAAAATTTTGAACCAGCGCAGCAACAAAACTTTGATGCGTTGCAGCATCGTGAGTATTCGCAAGAAGAAATTGAGTCTGTATTTGACAACTTTAACGAAATTGATTTGTAAAATAGGGGGTAGCAGTGATATTTAATGAATTATACAAGTATTTAAAACGCTTGAAATACGATTTGTTCGTTTGTATTTCCGAACAGCAAGAGTTGAGAGAATTAGGACATTTCCCACAAGGTGATAACGTTACTGACTATCAATTTACCAGAGTCTCTGACGATAAAGTTATTAATTATTTGGCTAAATTAGATGCGTTAAGACAAAAACAACAAAAGTTGGAAGAAAAAATCATGCTGGTTCGTAATGTGCTGTTGGAAAAAGTAAATGAGATTCCAGAAGAATTATGCAGAATTGTATGCTATGAAAAGATACTGAATGGGAAACGCTGGAAAGAAATTATGGCGAAGATAGACAGGTCATATTCACATACTCGGTTATTGTTTGATAAGGGCTTTAAAAAATTAAAAAACATGGAGGTAAGTTATGATTTTTTTAGTGAATGATGCAGATATAGTCATTCCGCAAAGGAAAGTTGTGCCTGCGCTGTGCGGGTTATTGGCCACGAAACTTAAATGCTCATCTAAAAGCGTAAAAGAAGTGGTAGAATATTTAATTTTACATAATTATTTAAACGAAAAAATATTTTACGATAACTCGGAAGAATTAGGGAAATTATTATCAAAACACATAAGGAATGAGCAAAAATTATGGAACGATTACGAAAATGGGCTAAAAGAATATGTGGAATAAAATTTTTAATCTTTTAAATTATATTAAAAGGTAAATTTGATAAAGAAATGGAGCAAGAGTATGGCAAAAATAAACGCAATAATAAGACAAGATAAGTTTGGTAGTCTTTACGAACCGAGAGTATATGAGTCTACCACATTGATACAAGAGTTATCAAAAGAATTTGAAATTAAAAATATAGGTTATTATACAGGAGACCCAAAAGATATTAACTATACACTTTTACCTTGTTATAACGTTGTGCTTAAAACAAAAGCAAGAAAAAGTAAAATGATAGAAATGCTAGGGAATATGTTTAAGAAAAACGATAAATTAAAAATAGGTTTTACAATTTTAAAGATTGAATAAGGAATGAAAAATGACCAGACAAGATATAAACTTTTTATGTAACTTAATAATAAAACTAGACGTTAAGATTGATGCAGAATATGGAAAAGTGTCTGCGGAAGGGTTAGCATTAATCTATGGTTTTACCGAAGAGCAAAGGAAGGAATGTGTAAAGGAAGCATTAGAAATATTAGAAAAGGTGAAATAATTGAAAAACATAGCATTTTTGTCTTTTGGCAAAGATAGTATGGCACAATTAATAGTTGCACATAAGTTAGGTATAAGAATAGACGATGTCGTTTATTGTGAAATTAGGTATGACGAGAACACAAGTGCCGAACATCCGCTAATGTCTGAATGGATACCTAAGGCAGAAAAAATATTACTAGATAAGTTTGGTATTAAAGTAACACACATAAAAGGTAAGACATTTAAAGAGTTATTTTATACTAAAAAAGAGAAAGGTAATCACATAGGTGA
>CALWTE010000006.1 GCA_944384375.1 uncultured Clostridia bacterium
CATAGAAAGAATACGAACCTGGGTTAGCCGTATATCTACTTACATCTACCGAAGTATCCTGTACTGTTGTCCTTAAGTTCCCATTAACATAAATGGAATACCCTACAGCATTAGCAACTGGACTAAAAGAGAGTACCCAATCATCATTGATTTGGACATTCTCTGGTGCATTTAGTTTTGACGCCATTTCGCCAGAAGGAGTACTACCATTATCACGCAACAACAATAGTACCAACCCAATAATTGCCAACACAACAATAATAGCGGCAACAATACTAATTGAAACCTTCGCCCCTTTATTCATATTCATGCCCCCTTTGGACTAAAAAATAATCTTTTGAAGAAAAAATTTGAGTAAATCTCAGGCAACAATAATCTAGTCTAAATTTGAGTAAACCTCAGGCAACTTAAGCAAGTCTTTTTTATTAATCGCTACTAGATGCCAACACCCATACTATAGTAGGTGCCTGACCTGTTTCTTTACTAAATTGAGCGTATTCACCATTGATATTTAATACATTTGAATCAATTGTGTCACCTTCGTTTGAAACAGAAGTATCGTTAATTCTTGTATTATTTATAAATTCTGTTGATGTCATGGTAATAATGTTAGCGAATTCTAATCCATCTATATTTATAAGTACTCCTGAAGTCCTATCACCAAAAGCACCTACACTTGATACAGACTCGTCTTCTCCATTTATTTGTGTAATATTGTTACGTTGATAAGCAGAGTTTGCAAGAATACCATCATCAAAATTACCTATTAAAGCTCCTGCTACAACAGTAGTAGTGGTTTCTGTATTATTGTAGTAAGCATTGTATTTTAGCATACCAACATTTACCGTATTAAGTGTGTAGCCACCACTTTCTTGAAGTGCAACAATACCACCTAAGTAAGCATTTTGACTAGTAGTAGTTACGTCACCTTGGTTAATTGAGAACATAACATAACCACTATCCGAAGTACGCCCTACGATACCACCACTAGCACTATTAGTAGTTTCAAAACTTGTACTTGTAACAGTACCATAGTTTACACAACCAGATAGGTAACCACTGATAATTTGCTCAACTATAGTAGGTTGATTGTCTTCGCCCGTGGTTTTAACGTTAATAGACATACCTACAACTTCACCAGCGATACCACCACTAACAAAACCTTCAACATTTCCGTGATTATTAACTGCGGTCCCTGAACTAGGGTCGCTCATAGCAGCACTAGAACCATTAGTACAATTAATTACGTAGCCAGCCACATTTTGACCTACAATACCACCTACATGAGTTTGCAAGTTTACACCCGTACCACTAAGTACCGACATATCCAAAGTATTAGTACAATTTTCAATACGTCCAATGTAGCCCAATTCTCCAGAGTATACCCAATCATTAGGGTCAATCATTTCTGGGTTTAGCACCACAGGGCTTACACTTACCATACCTGCTATACCACCAAAATATAGAGGGTATGGGTAATCTATTATATTAACAGCATTTTGGAATACTGATTCAATTAAGCCACCCGTAGTTACTTTGTCTGGGTCACCAGACACATTACAATTGTAAATCAAACCATAACAAGATTGAACAATAATACCGTTATAAATTTGTAATACTTCTGATAAATCAATAGTATTAACTTCTACATTCAAGTCTGTAATTACACCAGCCCAGTTATGGAAAGCGTCCTCTTCTTGTTGTTCAACATCCTCTAGGGCATAACCTGACAAACTAGACCAAATACCATAGCCTCTACCACCTATTACTTGATAATTAGAGATTGTATGGCCATCACCATCCCAGCCTCCTAACATCGTTAAAGACGAGTAGTCATCAAACTCTTCTGCCGTAATTCTGTCTAAAATTTCTGCTGGATATGGGATATTTGAAGTTGCATTAGGGTTGGTTTCTTGAACAACACTCAAATCAGGTAATTCAATATCTTGTCCAAACCTAAAGTAAACATCAGGCAACCAGAATGTCATTTCTAATTGTTGTAGTGCCGTATAACCTTCTTTATCTTGAATTACAAATGGGTCATCTCTTGTACCACTACCAGAATAGAAGTAGTCAAATTCAACAGAAGTTTGATTCAATGGAACGACTGCACTACCGAATGCTAAACCTTGACTATTTACAACCGTTAATTGAATGTCATTAAATGTACCCAGTGTCCAGAATGGAATATTACCAGTTACTATAATACCGTTAATAGTACTGTACTCTGCCACATCTAATCTCAATTCTTTAGTGTCATTCTCACCTGTCATTCTATAAGTAATGACAATTTCATCTGCCTCAATATCACTGTCACTACTATCTGTAGTTGAACAACCAGTTAAATCCCAATTAATTCTTACACTACCATTTTTTGTGTCTAATGTGAATGATACTGGAGTATTTAACTTAGAAGCACTGAGCGCAAATTCATCACTATCTAAGTATAGTACTTCGTCTATATTATTATTAGCAGCAACCTGACCACGAGTGCCTAGAATGTAAGCACTAATATCGTAAATCAAAGCACCTTGTATTTCGCCTACGCCAGTTGCAGCAGGTACGTTATAAGCTTCGTCAACCAAATCAACATTTTCAGTTGCTGGAGCATTAACCACAGAACCATCAGCCATAACCGTACGAGAAATGCTCATTTGTAAATTATCTATTCCGTCAAAGTTATTGCCAGTCTCCCATGCAAGTTGTCCCTTATCGTTGATGTATAGGTATTGTTCAGCATCACCTTGTCCTCTATTTACCAAATCGGCCAATTTGTAAACATTATTTAATTCACTTGACCATTCAGAGTTCACATATCCTTCCGTCGCACCTGAAGATGTATCATTACCGCAGAATCTTACCTTAATACCATTGATTAAAGAACCCTTTACGTCATCATATCCTACAAAAGAGAATGAATTAACATTAAGATTTTCTATCATTTGAGTACTTGTAACATCTGTAATGTATTCCAAATCATATCCAGAAGTGCTACCCGCATCTGCATCGTCCCACACGATTACACCGTTATCAAATTGCAAGTCATCAATCTTACCTCCGTAGATTATGGTAAATGTGCTACCTGCATCACTAGTCAAATAAATGTATTCATTCGTACTATCATTTGTACCATACCATGTATTACCTACAGAATATAATCTAATATCATATCTACCATTACTAACGAACGTCTCAGATGCAATAAATTCTTCTTTTGATGTGTTTAAACCATCATAAGGAATTACCCAATCACTATCATTAATTGTCAATCTATATTCAGTAGCACCTGAATTATCTGTCCAAATACCTTGTTCATTACGTACACCAAAGTCAAACTCGCCATTTGTTGTTATCTTTGAATATGCAGTACTACGGTCAACCACCCTTTGCTCCGTATCTCCATTTACTTTTGCTACATTATAAGTTGTATTGATGGTGTCATTAGGAGCATATAATTTATTAACCATGACAGCTTGAGAAGCATCACTACTTAAGTAAGCAACATAATATTGTTTGTCACCTAATGAAGCCATAGCCTCGTCAGAAGATTTACCACCAGCCAACCTAAATTGCAAGCCGTAAGCACCAAATTCTATTCCCGAAACACTTGATTCATAAGGTTGAGACCTGCCATCATCATTAACCTCAACAACAGGTATTGAAGAATTATCACTTACAAGATAAACACTATATGTTTGTACACCTTCTATACTTGGCCAGTAAAGATTTCCATTTTGTACATACCAACCATCAAACGCATCTTGATTGGTTAAACTACCATCAGTATCACTAAATTCTGGAGCAACAGTATTTGCGTTTAAAGGCTCTAATTTGTAAACTAAAGATTCATTCACTTCCCATGCTGAGTCAATTAAGTTAGACGAATTACCCAAAGCCTTAATTTGCACTTTATAGAACGTACCTGCAGTAAAATTACCTACCTCAATTTCATAAGATGTTACATTAGACTGCAAAGTAATTTCTATATCGTGTCCCGAAACTTCAGTTAAGTTGTCAATTTCCCCTTCAAGCGGAGTAAATATTAACTGCATACCCTTACTAAATGCGTTATTACTTGTAAACTCAAGAGTACTACCATTTACATTAAATGTAGGTGCTTCAAAAATTGTAGCATTATAAGCAGAACTAGAACGACTTTCCATAACATAGTAAGTTATACCAGATTCTGTAATTGTAGTAATAGGCTCACCATCTCTCAATCCCATTACTGTAGAAATGTATATTCCATAACTACCAGCGCCCGCATTTCTAAAGTAAGTACTTGTCTCACTTTGTGTATTGTATAAATCTAAAGTTTTTGTATTATAGTCATCAATATAATATTCATAGCGAACTTCAGCGTCTGTTAAAGAAACAATAGTTACTTTAAATCTTGAATTTTCGTTATCCTGAGCAACTTTCCACGTTAAAATTGGCTCTCTGTCTTCATTTACACTTAATTGCAAGCCTGTAGGGTCATAGTAACGCATAAAGTTAATCGCTTCGGAGAACTCACTGTCTATATATCTATAAGAAACGTTTACTCCTTCCACAACTTGTGGAATTGTTTGATAGCCTACACGTTGAATCCTTATAGAATACTTGCCACCATTTCTATTTGGCATTGTGTATGAATTTGTGTAAACAGGTGTAGTCCCTAAATTTTCATTTGTTTCAGCATTATATAAAGTAACTACATAAGAAGCTCCCGAGTTTGAATCAGCAGTCCATGTAACCACATTTCCATTTACAGTAATATCACTAGCCTTTAATGTATCTAATTTTTGGACAGTTACTTGTATATCACTTTCTTCATCAGGATTTCTTTGATATATAGAGCTAATCTCACTATCGTATATTAAGTTTATACTACTACGTGCTTGTACTCGCAACTCTAAATTATGCCCGTACCATGCAGCAGGAATATCACTTAAGGTAGATGAAGTAGAACTTAAATTATATTCTCTTTGCTCACCTGTATCCGCATTAGTTACATAAAGCGTATAATTTAATATCTGACTTGAATTACCATTCAAATAAGAATAAACAGGATTCCAGTAAACACTACCTTCTTTGCTTACTTGTAATTCAGGCGTATCTAATTTATAGATTTCCAAGCCACTACTTACATAACTAGTAATATAAGCATCATTTGTACCAGTACCACCAAGAGCATAAACTAAGAACTCGTATCTACCAGAAACAAAGTTAATATCATTTGATAAAACCGTACTAAAGTTATAACTTGGTGAAGTAGAACTTGCTGGAGTAACAGTTTCCGACCAAAGAGGAGTTTGCCCTCTTACCCCATCGCTATCTAAACTATATAATTGAATTAAGTAATTGTTAGTTGAGTTACTAGAAGAATTCCATGATAATGTATAATCTCTTACAGAGAGACCTGTAGGTCTAGGTAAAACTCTAGCAGTAATTGTATCCGAATATTGAGAATTAATAATATATGTATTTTCATCAATAGTCAAAGGATAACGGCCAGAATTACTTACCTCTGTATCAATAGTTACTTGAATAGATATATTGTAACGCGTACTATCACTTAATCCATTAATTACCGCACTAGTTGTATTGATACCGTAGAACTGCCCATTTTGACTAGTATAAACTTGACCATTTACATTGATTGCATATCTAATACCACCATGAGCTGGTGCTATAGAAGTAATAGTTTCGTCGCTAAAATTATTCCACGTAATCACACCATCAACAACACTCAGCCCAGTAGGAGTCTCCATTTGATATGTACGTATAGGCGATGAAAAATCACCGTTGATGTACTCCAATCCTTCACTTGTGTTATTAACGGGACGAATTCTAAATGTATAATATCTGTCAGACAAATTTAAGGAAGCTAATGTATCCAAAATGCTTATAGGATTACTTACAGTAATTGTTGTAAGCACTCTCTCTCCTGTATAATCTGAAATTTCAACTTCAACTGTCCGAGTAGGAATAGCAGAATCACCCGCATCAAACATTTCCCATTCTAATTGTCCATCTACCACATTAATATATTTACTACCTATCGCCTCAAAACGGGTAAGCTGCAATGTTTCAGAAACATTACTATTAATTGCCTGAGTATCATTAGTATTACGCGCATAAATAGTAACAGCAACACCATCAACCGGCAAATCCTCATCTGTAGGCACATAAGTATACTGCGTAGTATTATCTTCTACATAAATAGTTCTCTCAACGTCTTCTCCAAAACTAATTACATACTCGGTAGCATTATCAACAGCACTCCACGCTAGTTCACCATATGAAACTTTAAAATCGTTAATTGTTGCTAATTTTATAAACGCACTAGCGTAAATAGCTGGCACACTATCAGAATAATTGCTCCCTACCGTCGCTAAAGAAACAATTTTTAAATAATTATTACCAACATTCCACAAATTCTCAGCATAAAAATCAATCTCACATCTAGTTGAAGTATCATTTTGTACCAATCTATCAGTAGTTGAAATTGTAGAATTGTTATTACTACTTATATAAACTGCATATGCTGCCGCATTATTTACGCCTGACCAGTTTATTTCATATAAACTTTCTTCTTTGGTAACTCTAATATCTGCTACAGTGTCTAATTGCATCATAGCGCTTACACTGCTATCACTATCTATATATATTATATTAGTAGAAGTAGAGCCTATTGCATAGACGTAAACTTCATAACCAGAATATGAGCCTTCGCTAGGAGCGCCAGGCATATTTAATAAATTATACATTGTAGTGCCAGCATCAACCATATCTACACACTCACTAGGAGTACCGCCAGCATATCTAACAACAATTTTGTATTGACTCGCATTTGATACAGTTCTCCATGTTAACTGTCTTTCACGTTCACCACTAACCGTAACATTTGCTACATTCAAATTCTGTGGTGCAGATAATTTGCTAATTGTAATACTAGCACCACCTTCCAAGCCACTACCATAAACTCCAGAATCAGTAGACAAAGTGTATATTGTCAAAACATTAGCAGCATTACTTAAACCTTCTGGAACTTTAATGTAAGCATACCCATCTAAAACATTAGCATCCTCAAAAGCAGCACTCCATAAAGCTTCATCTTGAGCCTCAGTTGAAGAACTTGCTGTTGGGTGCATTTCAAAATTATAATCGTCTATTGAATCTGTATTTTCAGCCAACTTAAAACTCAAAGTGAATTCTCGAGCGCCTGTAGATAAATCTCCTTCCGTAGTAACTTTAAGTTCTGAAGGAGCGGCTAATTTTGTGAATTCTAAAGATTCAGACGCACTTGAATCATCATACATTATTCCGTTACCCAATGCTGTAACAGTAATGATGTAATGTCCCTCAGGCAAAGCATCATATGAGTTTGTGTTTACTGTTACAGGTTCAATAGGTTCACCATTCCTTGTAATATCCAACCTGTAACTAGGACGAAAGCTTGAAGTAGTCACAGCGTTCCATGATAACGTATTACCATCATAAACAAGCCCTGTAGGCGTAGCGAGCGTTTCACGTTCCCCTACGACAGTAATTTCCATTGCACCTGGCGTAGCGCCAGGATTGCTTTGCGAAGTCACACTAATATTCGCGGTACCAGCGCTAACCGCAATTATGGCTGTCCCATCTTCACTAATAGATACAACATTAGGGTTGCTACTAGACAATGTAACAGCCTTGCTCATTGTAGTTTCAGTAGGCATAACTGTATAAATAGGCTCCCCACTATTTGCATCGTTGATAGGGTTACCACTTTCCGCATCTATAATTTGCAATGAAGCCCCCATCGCCATAGATACTTGTGAATAATCATCATTTACAACGACATAACTAACAGGAATACTAGTATCCACAATACTAGTATCCACCGTTTCGCCACAAGCGGCAAATAGCGGTATCGCAAATACCGCTAAGAATGCCAAAGCAAAATTTCTAATTTTTCTCATATTCTGTACATCTCCTATTTTCTTATGTTTCCTAAAAATTTACAAAAAAATACAAATTTTTTGAAAAATTTTTCCGTAAGAATAAATACAAAACCTTGCACTCCTATTTTTACATAGATTACAGCAAGGTAATGGTGCTTCCGAGCCGATTTGAACGGCTGACCTTTGCCTTAGGAGGGCACTGCTCTATCCAGCTGAGCTACGGAAGCATAAATTTATTAAAAACTAGCCTTATCGCCCTAAAACTATACCCAATTAGTATATAAAATAAAAGCCTTTATGTCAAATGAAATTAACCTAAAATGACACTTTTCTATAAAAAATTTTTGCTGCTCAACGACAGTGTTTTAACAGTATTTTTGAAAAAATTTTACACAAAACCGCTATAAAAAACTTTTCCAACCGCAACGAAAAAATACGGATTGTTGTCCATGTTTTTACACAAAACAGCTAGTAAAAACTATACAAAAACCAATTAAACTAGGCTTTTTCCCCTAAATTTTATATTAAGACACTAGAAAAAAGCATTAAAATATGTTATAATTAATATAGAGCAAATTAAGTAATGTTCATTTTGATTGTTTTATAATCCTAATATTCATAATTTGCAACTACATTAAATTCAAAGCTTTATAAATAAATTAATGAAATAAAATTTGGGAGTTTTTATGCAAGACATATTACAAGAATTAACAAACACGCAAAATTTAATTAAAATAACGTTGAGTAGCCCAAAACAAGGCGATTTCAAAAAAATAATTGTTAGACCAATAGAAAATAAAAATTCTATTAAGTGGCAGTTTGAAAAATACCAAGATAGCAAAGTTTTTCACGAAAATATAAACGAAAACGAATTGCAAGCAAAGTTTAGTTCTCTATATAAAAACTTTAAGCAAATTGTTTTCTTTTATACTGGTAAAACTTGCACCTATTCATTTAAGAAAGGCAACTACCACAAAACAACCACAACCAACAACATGACACAAACCCCACTTACTCACAACAGGCAAAAACAATACATTTTAAATGAAGGCACCCCTATCCCAGCCCTGATTGATTTAGGGATATTTAACTCAAATTATGAAATTATTAAATCTAAATTTGACAAATTTAAGCAGATAAATAGATTCATTGAAATCATAGATGACGCATTCAAAACGACAAACAAAGACGAAATTACCATTCTTGATTTTGGTTGTGGAAAATCATATTTAACTTTTATCGTGTATTACTACTTTACCTACATTAAAAACATAAAGGCAACAATTATCGGGTACGACCTAAAAGCAGACGTTGTAGAAAATTGCAATAAGATCGCTACCAAATACGGCTATAACAATTTAAAATTTTTTGTTAATGATGTAACAAATGATACATTATTTGAAGGCAACATTGATATGATAATCACGTTACACGCTTGTGATATAGCGACAGACTATGCTCTATTTTTTGCAATAAAGAATAATGTAAAAAATATCTTTAGTGTGCCATGCTGTCAGCATGAAATTAACAACTCAATTTCAAAAGGTGGCGACTATGACATCTTGCTAAAACACGGACTAATAAAGGAAAGATTTTCTGCCCTTTTGACTGATAGCATACGAGCCGAAATTCTACACGAATCAGGTTATCATGTAGACGTTTTGGAGTTCGTAGATTTTTCTCATTCACCCAAAAATTTAATGCTAAGAGCAACAAAAGTAGCCAAGGGTTTTAAGCCAAATTTTGATATAGAAAAACTAACAAAACAATATAAATTTAATCAAACTTTATACAATTTAATTAAAGCACAAAACAACGAATAAACGTCAAAAACAAACTTAAAATTTTAAATACACCACGGCATGATTCCGTGGTTTTTTATTGCAAAAACAAAAATCCTAAAATTAAGTTTTAGATATTTTGTTCTTTGCAGTTTTTACAAAATTATAATAGAAAGTGCCGTTTTTACGTGTTTTTATAGTACTATGCATAGGTATTATGCATATGCATAGTACTTAAAACTTTTATAAAAATTGCTTTAAATGTTTGGCTTTTTGAAAAATTTTTGATAAACTAATAATAGTGAAAATAGGAGTGATTTTATGGTAAAAAAAGTTTTTAAAGTACTAGGCATTACATTGCTTTGTTTAATACTAGCTATAGCAATAATTGTAGGAACTTACGCAATATATTTATCGTGTCAATATTATAGAATTGAGGATAATCAAACACTAGATATCACGAACAACAAACAAGCTTTAGTCACGACAAACAACAAATATTCTATATCCACCTACAACATAGGTTTTGGTGCGTACGCGCAAAATTTTTCCTTCTTTATGGATACAGGGACTATGCTTGACGGGATAGAGGTCGCAGGTACAAGCAGTCGTGCGATTAGTAAAGAAAATGTAGAATTTAACACCATTGGCGCAATGACAACTATTGCTGAGTTAAACCCTGATTTTATGTTTTTTCAAGAAGTAGACACAGACTCTCATAGAAGTTATTTTGTAAATCAATATGAGAGTTTACAATCAGCGTTTACAGATTACTCTTCTAGTTTTGCAGTGAATTTCCATTCAGGTTATTTATTCTACCCCGTTACTAACCCTATAGGAACTTGCAACTCTGGAATCGCCACTATGTCTAAGTATAATATAGAAAACAGCACACGAAAAACCTTCCCTATAGATGAATCTTTTATAAACAAATTTTTTGATTTGGACAGATGTTTTGTAGTTAATCGCCTACCTATTGAAGGTAACGACAAAGAATTAGTTTTGATTAATCTTCATATGAGTGCATATGACGAAGGCGGTGTCTATAGAACACAACAACTAGAATTGCTATGTGACTTCATTGCAACCGAATATGCAGCAGGAAATTATGTTATTGCTGGCGGAGACTGGAATCAAGATATTGCAGATACTATTGACTACTTCCCTAGCAACCAACTTATACCAGAGTGGGTGTTCTCTATCAGTCCAGATGAACTACCACAAGGATTTTCCTTTGCTACAGCACGTAACGTGCCAACCTGTCGTGGTGCGGACATACCTTATAAAGTTATAGACAAATCACAAAACTACTTAGAAAATTATTCCGTTGTAATAGATGGATTTTTAGTATCAGATAATGTGCAAGTAGTAAATGTAACTAATATTGATACAGATTTTATGTATTCAGACCACAACCCAGTTTATATGGAATTTATTTTAAACTAAATTGAACAAGTTCAGTAATATGACTTATTTATTTACCAAATAATATTTTGTTTCATGCAATAAAAAAAGGACTATTCTTTAATTGATTAGTCCTTTTATGTTTTAACCAGTTGTATACTTAGTATTAATCAACTTTGTCTTTGCTTAAAATTTCGTAGTCTTCGTCATCTAAATTAAAGGCTTTCAAAATTTCTTTTAAAGATTCTTGTGGATGTAAGGCTTCTTGCAAGTTAAAACCGCCACTTTGTTGTTGCTCTTGTAATGCGCGAGTAAATTCTACTGGTGGAATTTGAGATAAATTAGGGTTAACTTCACCATAACTATCCGGCATTTTTACGTCTTCACCATTTAAATATTTTTCAGCCAAAGTAACTTCTTCGTTATTTTCCTTATGGCGAGTGATAGACTGCAATCTGTTGCCTTCACTATCATAGTAAACTTTTATTTCATTTTCTTTTAGTGTAATGCTAGGGTCATATTTCCCGTTTACAATAGGCGAACGATGTTGCATTCTCTCCAGAACAGATTTGGAATAAATTCTCTCGCCCTTTTCGTTAAGCTGTGAATTAAGGGTAACCGTAAGCGCGTACTGAAAATCGCCCACTAAATTATCTAGTTCTTCACCTGGCAAAAGCCCTGCAAATTTAGTACGCAACTCGTTTAAAACGTTCTCCCACTTTTTATATAATAATTGTACACGCTTTATTTCCAAATCATAAACAGTGCGTGCTGAATTGCTGATTTCATCAGCTTTTTGCACGGCTTTAATCAAGGCTTTGGAAATTTGGCGTTCTTTTTCCTTATAAACTTCCAAACTGTATTTTAAATCATTCATCTCTTGATTCATTGCAAACATCTTTTCATTTTGTCTTCGTAATTTTTCGTTATATTCCTTACGCATCTTTTGCAAGAATTCGTCTACTTCGTGAGTAGCATAACCGTTACTTTCTCTTTTGAAGTTTTCCATCGTTATTCGCTCCTATTACAACAACTTTATTTGATTTAATATGTTTTATAATTAAATAAGTCGCTATACCTATGCCTGCAATTATCAAAATCAAACTCAACACCTGGCTAACACGCATACTGCCCCACATTAGCGAGTCTGTCCTAAAACCTTCAATAATGAACCTAGATATACCATAAAGGATAAAATAACCACACATTGGTATTCCGTTAATTTTAACCTTTTTAACCAAAATGATTAAGATAATGCACGTAATGAAACTAGCCATACTTTCATAAAAGAATGTCGCATTAAACCAAGCGCTGTTAGGAATATAACCATAAAAATCTTGACATTGTTGTCTTGCTAATTCAGTAAAGTTAGAACTATCAATTTGCACAGCAAAAGGGAACCACTGCTGGCTAGTGTTGGTAATAAGGTTGCCGTATGCTTCTTGATTTACAAAATTTCCCCATCTACCTATTGCCTGTCCTAAAATCAAGCAAGGGACAGCAACGTCAGCAACTTTTAGGAAATTCTTCTTGCGAATCCAACAATACAAAGCAAGCCCTATTGCACCACCTATTATACCACCGTAAATTGCAATTCCGCCATTCCAAATAGCAAAGGCTTCCCAACCCCACGGCCCGTTATTATAGATAATATAGTATAATCTCGCGCCTATTATGGCTAAAGGGAAAACCCAAAGAATCCATTCTAAAGGGTCTTCTCTCTTAAAACCACGACTAGGTGCTAATAGGCACGCAAGTATCACCGCTAACAATAACCCGAACGCTATGATTAGCCCGTACCAATGAACACTTATTCCAAAAATTTCAAAAGCAATTGGATTCATTGTATGCTCTCCATAAATTAGTTATTCTATTATACTACAAAGTGTGATAAAAAGGCAAGTGTTACTGGCTTTTTTGTCTGTTTTATTTACAAGGGAAATGTAGTAAACGATATTAAGATATAATACAAAAAAGCAATTATACTTTAACCGTTTTTAATATACTTGGCTACATTATAATAGCATTATAACTATAGTAATAACAAAAAGCTAAATTAATTTTTAATATACAACACCACAAAAAGTACACTGCTTTTGGTTGCAAATATCTTTTGATGTGTTATTTTGCTTTGGGGCTCATTCCATAAAAGAGCAAAATTTTTCATTATTTTCTCATAAAACATTTTTTTATAAAAGCAAAAAAGCATTCAATTTAGAATGCTTTTTTGAAGTTTTATGCTCCCATTTCTGGTTCTTTAGGTTTGCTAGTAGTTTCGTTACCTTCTATTTTATCAAAAACATATACACCATCACGATTTATATTGTAATTGTGGTCTCCCGTAGAAGTAGGTACGCCCTCTTCTTGTGTTGGTGCTTGACCAGGATTAGGTGCCGGTTGTGGATTAGGATTTTGGTTTTGCTCTTGTGGGTTTTGCTCTTGTTGAGAGCGTGATATTTTAAGTTTTTCCACATCTCTATTCAAAATTTCTTGAGCCCTTATTTGTGCGACTTTCAAATCTTCTATGTTGTTAAGATATGAAAGTTCCGTTTCATTACCATTTAAAACTAAATTAATTTTTATAGGGAAACTAATTTTGTCCTGTCCGAACGCTTTTTCTATTTTCTCGTTTATTATTGAAGGCGCAACTAGACACTCTAATTCATTGTGTAAATCAATATTGATTTTTTGATTAAATACTATATCACCGTCAGCATTATGCGAAATAGTACCATCTTCTATATAGGTAGGCATAGAAATTACCATTCTAGAATTTTCTAAAGATTCCCCTACTTTATATTTAGAACGGTTAGTTTCTATAGTTTTATTCAAAGATTCTTGAATTTGTGGCCCTAATTCTTTATTGAATGTGTGGTTGAATTTGCTAGCTTCTTCTGCTAAATTAATCTTAGTAATTTCTTCAACAGATGCACCACTTCTGCCACCTGTAGAAAGTACGCTTCCCAAAGCCAAAGCAGCCTTCTCTGGTACCATTCTTTTTCTAACACAATACTTTAAGCCTTTGTTAATCTTTAATTCCAAAGCGGCATATTTTTCTGCTGAGTAGCTCTTGCTTTTATCTTGTTGCATTGCATTAAGTTTTTGAATGTTTCTTAAAACTTTGTTAAACTTGTTATAACGTCTACGAGCAACATAAGAACCTATCCATGAGCCGATAAAACCAGCACCACAGATACTACCAGCAACCCATATTGCAGGCAAAGCCCAACCAAAACTCAAACCAGTAGCAACTAAAAGCCCTACTGAAGCGAATGTACCGATACCACCTATTGATAAAGGTTTACTAGCACCACCTTTCCGAACTGCTTCGGTAAATTTTTCATTAAAGCCTATTATTTGGCCATCTTGATTGTATTTGAAAACAGATTGCATCAATTCTGCATTGCTTAAATTTTCAAATTGTCCGCTAAATTCTGCAAATTTTTTCTTTCTCATAAATACCTCCCAAAGTATTTTTCCCTTTGATTTCTGTGTATATTATAACATAAAACTTATAAAAATACAATACCCTTTAGCAAAATTTTTTATATATTTATTTTATGATAGAATTAACTTTAAAGTGGTACTTGCGGGATATATTTGAATGAGTTTTTCTAATTGAAGTTCGCTTATTTTGCCGATTACCTTATAATTTTCATCTATTACATTAAACTCCGTTATGCTATCTGGGGTAACGGCAGATATTAGTTTGTACAAAGGTATATTTTGAGAAACCGCCAAAGCGCGTAACTTTAACCCGCGATTTAAATGGCTAGATTTACTTTCAAATAAACCGATGTGGCTGTAATATGCTTGTTTGTCCTCTAAAATAGATGTAATGAATAAGAATGAGCCAAAAATTAGCATTGTGTAATTAGGAGTAAAAAATACTGTCATTACAAACCCAACTAAAATTACACTAGAAAGTATTATTCCTATGAGTCTAACCTTTTTAATTGCCTTTGTTCGTTGCCCATTTCTGCTCATTACCGCAAGCAAAACTCTACCTCCATCTAGTGGAAAAATCGGTAAAAAGTTTATCACAGCAGTTACAACATTGGCATATACAAACTGTTGAGTATAAAAGTATGTTGAAGGAAATATCCACCAGACTGCACAACCTAGAATTGCTAAAATTATATTAAGCGCAGGACCTGCAATTGCTACTAAAACTTCATCACGTGCACTAAAAAAACGGTTATCCCCACTGAGTGAAGCACCGTGCGGCATCAAGTTTATTTGGTTTAATTTATAGCCTAATTTACTAGCCACAAAGGAATGTGCAAATTCATGTAAAATTACCGTAATTATGTAACTTAAAAGCAAGAAAAAATAGCCAAAATACACAAGTAAAGCTGATAAAACAATGAATAAAGGGTGAATCATAAACTTAAATTTCTTCATAGAAATACCACCTTACATAAAATATTTCATCCACTCCTTGCGTAGATTCTTTTATCGGTTTCATAATACCAAAAGCATCAAACAATAAAAGTACTATAGTCGTAATAACTGCAGTAAGCAAAACTTTATAAACCCAATTAAAATTCATTATTTCACTTCCTAACTATTTAAAATCCCCATAATTTTTAACCTGTTGCACTTCACTTTGCATCTAAAAACGTAATTTCCTTCGGCGTCTATATCTAGCCTTGATAAAATGTCTTCTTTCGTTATTTCCATATAGTTTTGCAGTGTTTTAAAAACATCACTTGCTAAAACTTCGTTAAATTTTACAGGATTAAAATGTTTATCATTGATTAAAACTTGTTTTAAACGTGCCAAGCCACGTGGTTCCATAATACTCATTTCTCTACACTCCTTTTCTACGTTTTATTCCTAAAAAACTTCGTTTTAAATCATTGGCTTGAAAGTCGCAATTTTGAATATTTAATGCTAATTGTTTGAAATCATTTGCCGTTTCGTCACAAAGAGTAAAGATATCACCACTTATACTAGACAATGAAGTGATTTGTTCTGATTCGTGAATAGTTCCTAATAACTTAAAATTTAAACTTCTAGCGATATCCACTGGAGATAGCATTAATCTCTTTGATACCATATCGCCACGCACTCGGTTAACAATCACACTTATAGACGATAAATTATAGCCATACAACAAGTTAGCCACTTTCCCCGCATCTCGTACCGCTATTAAATGCGGAGTAGTAACAATTATTGCTTCATTTGCACTAAACACCGCCCTATGGAATTCAAAGCCGATACCTGCCGGACAATCTATAATGCAGTAGTCAAAAGTTTTAGATAATTCGTTTAATATCATTTTTAAATCATCGCCGGTAACCTTACCCACGTTTAAACTGTGAGTACTAGGCAAAAAATACAATAAAGGCATTTTGGGGTGTTGAATTAAGGCTTGCCGAATGCGGCATTTCCCTTCTAAAATATCCACAATATCATAATTGATTTGTGTATCTATTCCCGCAACTATATCAAGATTATTTAAACCTATATCTACATCAAGTAGAACTACTCTTGCGCCCATTTTGGCAAGATTCCAGCCCAGCATTGCAGAACACGTAGTTTTGCCTACTCCACCCTTGCCACTCGTTATAACAATTACTCTTGCCATACATTCCGCCCCCTTTGATATTCATTTTAGTTTGAAAAATTAAAAAAGTAAAGGGCAGAGTATAATCTCTGTCCTTTTCAACAAAACTTCTTTTTATTTTACAAATTTATGTAAGTTTCTTCAATAATGATTTTTGTTCCATTAATTTTGCCAAACCGAAAACACTTCTTTCACCGTTCGCAATAAAAATAGGGATATTCAACATTTGCTGCATAAATTCCTTTAAGCCACTTATTTTGCTACCATTACCGCAAAAAATCACGCCTTGATTACGCACATTGTTTATTATTATTGATTCTTGTGCCATAATAAGAGAATTAGCTGTTTCTGCTATTAACTGATAATATTCACGCAAAGGTTCTAAAATATCAATACTAGTTATTTTGATTGTTTTTTGCTTTTTTGATTTTGATTCTATTCCAGCAAACGATAAATTTTTAGTACCATTTGGCAATAAACTACCTATCTGTTCTTTTAGAGATAAAGCAGATTCAAGACTAATCTTTACTCCATATTTAGATTGTACTTGAGACATAATAGAAAAATCAATATTTACCGCCCCCACATTAAGAGTGAGTCCATCTACTATCCCCTGTTTGCCCATAACAGCCACATCAGTACAGCCTGAGCCTATATCAATTAACAAACAATTTTCAAAATCTCCAAAGCCTACACCACAACCTAAAATATCAGCAATAGGAGTAGGAGCAAATTCAATACTACTAATACCCGCCGAATATGCTACGTTAAAGTATTTTTGCCTTTCTTCCGCAGATGTCCCACAAGGAATACCAAACAACGCTTTTATACTGGCTTTGGGTTTATCTGCCACAACTTTTTTTACAAAATTACGCAACAAAACACCCGCATATTTTTCATCAACAATTACTCCTTCCATAACTGGTGAAACTACGAATTGTTCATCATTCTGCTTTACGGCCCTTTGTCCAAAATCTTTTATAATCGTATCGCCATTTACATTTTCGCACAAAATTTTATTAGGCTCTACTAAAACAATACCCTTACCTAATCTATAAATTACAGTTGTATTTGAACCAAAATCTATGCATAATTCTATTGCAGCCATACTAAAAACCCCTTTTGTTTTATTTTAACAAAAATATTAAATTATTGCAATTAAATTAAAAAAGTTTCTGCAAATATAAAAAGCATATTGCCTAAACAACATGCTTTTAAACTATAACAACTCTAAATTTTTGCCAAACACCTTTTTAAAGTCTGCACTAGCTTCAGCAGCACACTTTAATTCAAACTGAATGTCTGGACTATTTGAAACAGTTTTCATAATTACAGAGTCACCCAAAACATCACATACTAAATCTGTAATGTGTTCTTGTTGCGAACGGTCTAAAGCTGCGGCAATTCTCAAAATTACCGCCATTTTCTTAACTGCTTGTAAATCTTCGTCATCTACAAGGTCTTTATATTTTACCCATTCACTAAGGCTAAATTCTTCACTCATTTGAGATGAAGCAACGAAAGCTGCAATAACTTGGTCTTTATGTGATAACCCGTATAACTGCGTACTTAAAATTACTTGCAAAGCATCTTTTCGTGTAGGATTGTATCTCAAACGTGAACCACTATCACTTAAAAAACTAGCAACCTTTAAAGCACGCAAATATTGTCTACCTAATTTATGCATAACTCTTAATTGCCTAAAAAGTATAGCCGCTAATTCGTAGATATGTAAATGGTTAGAATTCTCTATTGCGTGAAAATGCAAGTTTGTTTGCAGACTATACATTACAATATCTACAATAGGTTTATCGGTCGTACTAGGTATGCATTGGCTAAAAAATATTCCTGTAGATATGTCTGAACTTGAAATTATCAAATTTTTAGTTTCCAAAGTTTCTAGAATTGCTCTAACAATAGACAACCCACTTGCAACAGTGTTTGCAGACCTTGTAGAAATACCCTTTATACGAGCTCGTTTATCTAAATCAAGTGTTTTTATAGCATTATAAACATTATCAAAATCATTATTATGAATTTCGTATGCGTGTGCTAAATCCAAAGGATATTTTTTCCCACGACGACTAATCTTCCCTAAACTAGCAAAAGTTTCCCCTACACCTACAATTTTATATTCTTCGTCAAGCGGAGTTTCTATCCAACTTACATTTTCTTTAATTTGTTGTTTAAAAAAGTCTGTCATATCTTGCATTTGTTTTTCAGGATTTGATATAGAGTCCATAAACAATGCAGCCAAAGATTCCGCACCGAATGGAATAGTCGCAAAATTGATTATAGTCTTGCGAGAGTATTGTATCAACTGAGTATATTCGTCATCAATGTAAATAATTATTCCTTTGGGCGCATCTAAGGTGTTAACCACTCCACTATATATAGCCACCATTTCATCTTGGTCTTGCAATAATCTAATCTTAAAACCAGAAGCAATCTCTAACTCTTCCAAAAAGCCATAGTGATTTTTTGCTTCTCTAAACGAAGTAGAAGCATAAGCAACAGCCTTTTGCACGCCCATCGCGTCACATAATTTACGGTACATTTTAACGATTTCCACACACTCTGCGATTTGTGTAGGTTTAATGAAACCGTCTCTATTTATATCCTCGTAAATTTTTATTGGCTCAACAAATTCATCAAACACTTCAAAACAAACTTCGTGAATTTGCCATGCAAAAATCAACCGAACCTGTCTAGGTGACAATTCTAGCAATGCTATTTTTTCTTTTGGCGGAAGAATAGCATCAGTTTTTTCTATATTATTTTGATTCAATTTTTAATCCTCTTTAATCTTTATCGCAGATACAGGACAAACGCCCTCACAAGTTTTGCATTTAATGCAAATATCGGGATTGATTTCTGCTTTGCCATCTGCGCCGAATTTTATAGCGCCAACAGGGCACATACTTACGCATGCTCCACAACCTATACAAACATCTTTGTTTACCATTTTCTTATCTCCTTCCCTCATATTTTTTAGCAATATAGCACAATTTAGGTAGTTTTGTCAAGATTAAATTTAGAAAAAAAACTTTTTATGAAATTTTTTAAAAAATTGTATCAAATCTCTTTATTTATGAAAATTTTTATGCTATAATATAAGTCGTTTCAATCAAACTCCTTTTTAAATATGCGGTAATGGCGGAACTGGCAGACGCGCAAGACTAAGGATCTTGTGGCTATACAAAAGGCCGTGGAGGTTCAAGTCCTCTTTACCGCACCAGAAATGGCTTATTTAGGCCAAAAACTCATAGTTTTTAACTTATTTGGTTTAAACTGTGAGTTTTCTTTTTTTTACTTAAATTTTTATAAAAAAGTTGTGTCAAAATCGTGTCAAGATTGATAATATAAATTATTATATAATTTAAGTATATCTTCTTTTGTTATTGTTCTATCTATATGAGTATAAATATTTTGTGTAAGTTCTATTGTTTCGTGACCTAACCAACTACTTATTAGTTTAATTGGTGTACCTAAATAGAAATGATTTGTTGCAAATGTGTGTCTTAATAAATGTAGGCCACTTTTAATATTTAATTTATTTAATATTAATTTAAATTGTCTGTATATATAATCTGGTTTTAATTTAAATGCTTCTTTATTATTTTCAATTATTTGTATTAGTTTAGGTGTAACATCAATTAATCTATAACTATCTTCTTTTTTCTTTTCACTTTTTATTTTTATTATATTATGTACTTTGTCTATATCCATGTTTATATTGAAAGTTTTTAGTTCATTTTTTCTTATACCTGTACAAATATACATTAATATAACAGGTTCTATTTCTGTACCTTTTATAGCTTCTAATATTTGTTGTTGTTCTTTTAAATTGTAGCCTTGTCGTATATTATTTGTTCTTTTATCTTTTACAACAGCTTTAAAAGGGTTTTTGTGTATTATGTCTAAATCTTCAGCTTTTTGTAAACAAGCATTTAAGTATAAACTTATAATGTCTTTTTTTCTGCTAGGTTTATATGAGTTTAAAAAATTTTGTATTGTTTGAGTTGTTAAAAGTTGAATATCGGTATTTTTTATTTTGTTTTTAATTTCTTTTATTACTCTTTCAATTGTTTGAGCAGTTGGTAACGAAACAAATTTCATTTTATATGTTAAATACCATTCTTCTAACCAGTTATATAAATAAGTTTTTGGTTTGGGCTCTTCTTTCTTTTTTAATGCCCTATTTATTGTTTGTTTTAGTTTTGTTTGGCATTGTTTAGGAGTACTTGCGTAAACGGTATATTGTATACCGTTGATTTGTTTTCTTCCCATATAACGCCCGTCAGTTCTTAAAATTATGTTTTTCATATTTTCTTGCTCCTGTAATAAGTTTTGAAAAACATAAGTTTTACTTTCACAATTTTGGTTGTTCTTTTTGTTTGTGGCATCCAACATTCCACGAATTAGGCCTTTTAGGGCTTTCGCTCCGTTTTCAATTTTTCGTGCGTGTTCCTTTGCTTGCTCATTTTCGTAAATAATTGCTTCTGCAATCTTTTAAAAAATTTTCAAGAATTTGTTTTTCATACATTTTTTTAATCTCCTAAAATAGTTTTTTTGTTCTCCTATTTTTGGGAGATTATAAAGCATAAATTATTGGCTTGCAAGTAGTCCGTTTATATAACCATATACTTCTGCTAAATTGCTTTCATTTAATTGTTTTAATGCAAGTATTGTTTGTTTTTGCATATCTGTTAAATAGCCTATATCTATTTGATTTTTTGTTTGGTGGTCGCACAAGTAATCAAGTGATACTCCATATAAATCAGCTAATGCTATTAATGTATCTATATTGGGTTCGTTTTTATTTTGTTCGTAATGATTATATCTTACTTGATTAATATTTAATTTTTTAGATAGTTCAATTTGTGTTAAATTTGCATTTTTTCTTAATTCTTTTAATTTTAAATTAGCCATTTTTTATTCTCCTTATAAAAAATTATGGTTTATTATAGCTTTAAATTAAAAAATTAACAATAGTTTATTTTTTTTTATAAAAAATATAACTTTTTATTAATTTTTGTTTGACAAAATTAATAAAATATTATAAACTTGTTTATGAAATTAATAAATTATTAATTTCTAAACAACAAAAAGGAGTTAAAATGCTTAAATTTTGGACTATTGTATTCAAAAATAAGGACGGTGAAACTGTTAGCGGTGATTTTAATGGAAAAATGTTTGGAGTAATCGCAGCAGCCTTTGATTATTTAGGCGTAAAGTATGATGTTTATTATGGTGGTAAAAAAATTGAAAAAGAAAATACCACCTAATAAATAGGTGGCTAGATGGTGTTAATGTGTGATACATATTACTTTTTACGATTAACTTTTATATGCGTATGATTGTTGCTTAGAATTTCATTTCTTCTATTAACATTAATCGTTGGCGAAATAGTAGTATTTCTTGTGTTTTGTTGTGGTGCTCCTAATTTTTTACCTATTGCATCAGCACGGTCAAAATGTCTTTGAGACTTTTCAATTAATTTTGAGTTTTTAGTTGCTTTACCTTTTCGCCATTGTTTACGACCTTTGCTCATTTCGTTTACGTATCTTTTTTCATCAGAACGACCGAACATTTATTTCACCCCCTTTTAAGTAATATAGATTACAAAATATTATATCAAATTTGCATAAAAAAATAAAGTAAATAAAGGTATTTTTCTTTATGGAGTAATAAGTTTTTAGGTTATTTAGCCTATTTTTGAGTGCAATTCTCAAATACTCCAAACTACCTATTATGGTTATAAAAAATTTATTTAAAAGGAGCAATTATTATGGCAAATTATGGTGGTAAAAATTATAGTGGAAAAAACTATAATAACAGAAATTACGGTAGAAGAAGAAGTAAATATTCTGCTATTGAACGTTTAGCCTATAATATGGGTCGTGTTGAAACCGCATCTTCTAACAGTCGTGTTGCTGAAAGTTTTGAAAATGGCAAAAAAGCAACTACGCGTACTAAGAAACCTTTATTTTAATTTAGGGGGTACATTAATGCATTTTGAAGTTATTACTGAAAAGGCTGTTTATGTTTACAATAATATGAACGTAGCATTAAAAATTCAACATCTTTTACAATCTGCGGGTATTAATTGCACAGTTAAATGCGTGCATAAAGCACGTGCATTAAAATAGCGGAAATCGGTCAACCGGCTATACAGGTTGCCGTACCATTCCGTATATGTTTTTTTAGGCTGTGACGGCCTTATACCTCCTGTTTTTTCATATACGGTTACCATTAAAATATCAGAAGGAGCAAAAATGTATAGGAAAAGGCGAAATAATACCTATAAATTTGGTATTTTTGCAATAATTCTTGCGTTATCAATAGTTTGCAGTTTATTTGCAGTGTCCCCTATTGTTGCACGTGCTGATAGTACATATAGTGACGTACTAGCAGATTTGCAATTAGACGACACTTTTGATGCTGATAATTATCCACTTATTGCAGGTGATTACTCGTTGCAAGTGATACAGATTGCAGAGAGTACAGAAAACAATTTATTTGTTTATGTTTATCAACCTAGCGGACAAGTAACAGATTTACGGGCAAGTTTTATTCGTTTTTCTACTGGTATAAATGATAATGCAAAATATATTGATTATAGTTTGGAGTTTATAAATTCAAATGAGACTTTGTACAAATATAAAGTTTTAGATTTTGAAGTGCTTCCTGATGCTTTGCGTTATTATGATGTTACTGCAATTTTTCGCCCTTGGGACGAAAATTTGGATGAAGAAACAGGTAATGATAACACTATTGAACAAAAATCATATACAGTTGGAAAACTGTATACAGTAAGTACTGTTGATGGTGTCGTTAGTTATACTTGTGAAGTTAGTGAAACTATTGAAATAACGAATGAATATCGCGGTTTTTTAAGGTATTTAGATGGTTTTTGGTTCGGTAATCAAAGTTGTGATAGTCATTTTGTTGCTTTTTCTACTAACCGTGAGATTGATAATTTGTTAGAAGCTGATGTTACATATACTGCTCGTAGTTTTACAAGAAGTGTTAGTTTGATTTTAGGTGAACGTTGGACTTATGGCGACCCTGAAACTAAAATTGCCGAACTTACAAATACGCAAAGCGTAGATGGTGTAGGTTTTGCAAATGTTGGTTGGAGCCGTATTCAAACAATAGACGAATTTATTTCGGGCGAAGATTTAACTGACGAAACTAAAAACAATATTTTGGGCTGTAAATATGTTTTGCGTTATTTAGAAACTGATTATACTAGTAATTCTGGTTCTGGTAGTTCATATTCAAATGGTACAGAAGTAACAAACGTAAGTATATTGCGCCTTAAATTTGACGCAAATGGTGAAACGTTTAATTTGGGGGTTGTTGATGATTATCAATCAGGCGACGACATTCCAGATAATGACCCTTATAAATGGTTAAAAGATTTTCTAGAATGGTTAGTTGGTATTTTAGTAGGATTTGCTTTGCTTGCGTTTTTGATTGTATGTTTCCCTTCTGTGCTTCAGGTGTTTCTTTTTATACTTAAAGCCTTATGGCTTGTGCTGCAGTATGTACTACTTGGTGTGTGGTACTTAATAGCAAGTCCATATTACATATACAAATGGTTAAGCGGTAATTAGTCAACCGGCTATACAGGTTGCTATACCATTGCCTTTGCGGGCGAAAAAATGTTAAAAGGAGTGTGTGAAAAATGCGTGGTAATTCAGTAGCAACAATTATAACAGGTGTTATAGGTTTGATTGTTCTTGCTTTTGTGATTTTTCTTGCTGTTATTGGTTTTAAAGCAGCATCAAACGATACTACTTTTGTTGAAGAATGGAACAACGTTTGGGGTGTTGAAACCGAACAAGAAGAAAACCCTGATGTAACAGACGACGAGCAAAACGAAGAACAAACACCTAGCGACGTAGAAGAAACAGAAAGTCCTGTTTTGGCTATGTTAAACAATAGTTATGTTATTATGTAAAAGGAGTAATTATGAATAAAAGTATAGCGATATCAATTGCTTGCTTTTTGTTTATCGGCTTACTTGCGTTTTTGGTTTGGGGTACAGTATCATACTTTGGCAATAAGTATGATGCTGAGCAATCATATAATGACGGCTATACTGCAGGTTCCGTTGATAAGGCCGAACTTCAAAACCAAATAACTAGCCTTACTGTTGATAAGTCTAATTTAACATCAAAAATAGAAACATTAACTGCTGATATAGCAGATAAGGAAAATATTATAAATCAATATAAGGCTGATAAAACACAATTAGAAAACGAAAAGACAGCGCTGGAAACAGAAAACGAGCAAAACGAGTTAGAGATAACTCAGTTAACTACACTGAAAAATGAATTGCAATCAAGGTTAGATAATGCACTAGCAGATAGCAATACTGATAAAGCAACTATAAGTAGTTTGCAATCTCAGTTAGTAACAGTTAATGCTCAGCTTACGGCTCTTAATACTGCAAATAGTCAAAATATTGCTACTATAGCTAATCTTAATAGCCAGATTATATCACTTAATAGCAATATAACTGAGTTAACAGCTGATATGCTAGAACAATCTAATGAGTTAGCAACTGCTAACGCAAAATTAACAAAATTAACTAATACTATAAACAAGTATGAACAATTTTTAGTAGGTTTAGAGACTGACACACAAGCAGTAGTTACTTTTGAGTTTAACGGCGAGTTATACAACATACAGTTAGTAACTATTGGTAACAGTCCGATTATTAATAACCCAACTAGTACTGATTATGTTGTTTTTAATGGCTGGCTATTAAACAACGAAAGTGTTGAAGTATCTACATATGTTGTAACTGCTAATGTTAAATTTATAGCTGATATTACCTATCGTTATGACGCAGTATTTTTTGATGGTACGTCTAACGTAGACAGCCAAATAGTAACTAGTGGTAGTTATGCAACAGAACCTTCTACACCTACAAAAGCCGGTTATACTTTCGGTGGTTGGAGTTTAGACGGTGTTAATCCTGTTACAGTGTCCACTACTCCTATAACAGCAAATACAACTTTTGTGGCTTTGTGGGAAAACAACAGTTTTACTGTAACGTTTAATATAGGTAATACACCTACTGTTCAACAAATTAATTATGGTAGTTCTGCTACTGCGCCAACAGTAACGGCACCTGATGGTTATAGGTTTTTAGGCTGGAGTTTAACAACTATTGATAATTCTTATTATTCTCAAGACAATGATATAACTTTATATACATCTGATACTGTAAATACATTACCTATTACAGACGATATTACATATTATGCGAGCTTTGAAGTTCTGTATGCTGGCTATTATCAGTGGAGCGATAGTACAGGTTTAACTGCTTATATAGAGTTTGATAGTACTGGTACTTTAGTTTCTTGTACTGAAAATATTAGTAGTAATCCTTTATTTGATTTTAGTAAGCATATGCAAGTTGATTTTGCTTTGTGGTGTGTATCTGATGGAGAATTTAGCAGTGATAATGGTTATTCTTGGTCTGTTGGTATGTCTACTGTTGACTACGATAGCGAATTAGATTACTTGTACATTGATGATACTGGCGAAACACATGGAAGGACTGATGCTGTAATATTTGAGCGAATTGGTCATTCTTACGGTACAACAATAATTAATTAAAGTTTACGGAGTAACTTTAAAAAAACTCCGTACCATTGTAGCCGAGTGCACGCGGTTACGCCAAATAATTTTTTAAGGAGAAATAAAAATGGAATTAAAAGACATTATCAAAAGATGCGAAATTGTAAAAGCAACTTCAACGAAAGGAACTGAGTATTTTTGCGTGGAGATTGAAAGCAATGCAGGAAAATCTTGCCGTTTATTCTTCTCTGGCGACAACAGAATGTTCCCTGACGTGTTAAAGTCTGAGCTTGAAATTGCTCAGTTGAAAGAGCAAAAAGACGCTACTAGCATTCGCAAATAATAGTTTATCGGGGTATCTACAAAAACCCCGTACCATTAAGAAAAATTTTTAGGCGGTACGTATGAAAAAGAAAAAATATTTGAGTAAGAATGAGTTTAGAATGGATTTAAATACAAAACATCAAGGTAAAAACAAAGAGCCACACCCTGCTTATATAACAGCAAAGTATGGCAATAAATTTAAGGCAAATAATATTACCCATTCTGAATACGTAAACGGTGTATTAACTAAAGATTTAGGTGAAAATGTTGGTAATAAAAAGGACTCTAGGAATTCCCGTGTTACAGCTCCGTATTGGCAAAATAGGAAAAAATTTGGTCAAAAAATGAAAAGTTATAAAATATCTAATAGAGCAAAAAGACGAATAAGTCGTTTTAATCGTAAATTTAAATAAAAAAAAAGGAATTAACTCCCGAGTATGCATTTCTGCAATAATGTGCCTTTTTCAAGGACGTAAGTTAATTCCTATGTATTATTATATTCAAAAAATATAAAAAGTCAATAAAAAAGGAGTAAAAAAATGATTTATATAATTTATGGTCCGCCGGGTTGTGGTAAAACATCTCTTTTAGTTTCAATTTTAAATAGTTACGCTTGGAACTTAGAGCGTAATAAAGAAATGCGTAAAGAAATTACAAGATTAAACGCTAATGGTTTTAAACTTACTTGTCCTACTCATTGTGTATCAGCTAATTTCCCTATTGAATTTAAAAGGTTTCGCCGTTCTCCTAGACAAAATCGTTATATTAATCCTTATTGTTTAGGTTTTTATAATAATAAGGTTAAAACGCATTTTAATATACCTTTTGAGGTTATTGGTATAGACGAAGGGCAAAAATACCTTAATAGTCGTATGTCTGCATATTATCCTGATTGGCAATCAAGGTGGTACGAAGCGCATAGACACGACGATTTAAAGATATTTATTACAACACAGCGCCCTATGCTAATAGACGCTAATATTAGAGACTTAGCACAGTTTATTGAAATTGTAAAATTAAAGGAAATTAAAAAACAAGGTATTATAAAAGGGTATGTTTGGGAAGTTCGTGTTATAGAAACTTCAAAACTTTTTGAGAGATATGCTGAAAGTGGTGGACTTGATAAACGCTGTTTTAGTACTAAAAAAATAAAAATTGATTATGATGTATTTAAACTTTATGACAGTCAGTCCTGCAAGCCTAAGTTCTATGACGGTCATTTTGACGAAGATTTTGATTATATACTACCAAATGGACAACCTGAAACAAAGGAAGATTATATTAAATTTTTAAAAGAAAATGACGACGAACTTCCACAAGATTTTTATGTAAAAAGGAGTAATAAAAGTGGAGTTTAATAAAAACATATTAATTGAAAAAACAATTAATACATATTTGGATACTTGGTCTACTTTAATTGATACTGAAGATTTTGTGAAAAAAAGATATATTGATCGAATGGATAGGCTTATTTATAGTAATTTTAAGAAAAAAGTAAAAGAGATAAATGTGTATTATTGGCTTTATTTGGAAAGTAAAGGGATACCTTTAAGTATATTCAAGCGGTTTATAATTTGGCTTAGTGGTTTGCGTCCTGTGTGTGAAATGGAGCAAAAAGAATTAGCGAAAAAAGAACAAGAAAAAGCAGAACGAGCAAAAGTACGACCGAAGAAGAAGCGGACAACAAAGGTTGTCAAGGAATAAGCGGATTATTTTTGCTTGCAAAAATCAACGAGCGCTGGAGCGCTTCCGCCCTTGACAACCTATACAAAGTACAATTAATCGCACGGTGGCGTTCCCCGCCACCGCTTAACCAGCCCTAAAGCTTCGTAAGCCAGGCTTACACATTGCCCAACATAAGCGGAGTAACACCCACCAGCACGGGCGCATGGCTTGCCAGCGCCGTGCGGTGGTGTAGGTTGCTAGGGCTAGTATTACCCCTAGCAACTGCGTAACATTGTAACAACCTTTGTTTTTTGGCTTAACAAAAGGCTTTTTACTGCTTTAATTTGTTACAAAATACACTTTTAACTGCGTAACAACTCGTTAACTGCGTAACAGATTTTTTAAATCATAAAAAATAGGAGTTTAAATGGGAAATAATACACAAGCGAGAAGATATATATTAACTATAAACAATCCAACACAAACAGACGAAGAACTTTGTTCCTATATTCAAGGACTTGAACATTTTAAGTATGCTATGTTCCAACGTGAAAAAGGTCATGAAAAAGAAACAGAGCATATTCAAATGTTTTTAGTTTTTACTGTTGGAAAATGGTTTAGTACTGTGAAAACTTATTTCCCAGAAGCACATATAGAAAAAGCACAAGGAAGTAACGTCCAGTGTCGTGATTATTGTAGCAAAGAAGATACGCGTATTAGTGGTCCTTACGAATTAGGTGAATTTGCGGAACAACGTTCGCGTACAGATTTGGCAACTATTGTAGAATTAGCAACAAGTGGCGCAACTGATAGTGATATTCAAAAACTTTTCCCTTCTCAGTATCTACTGCATATAGATAAAATACATAAAGTACGCGAACAACAACGTTATGACGAAAACAAGAAAAATGAACGTAAAGTTATTGTTACTTATATTTATGGTCCGCCGGGTTGTGGTAAAACACGTTTCATAGTTAATAAATACGGATACGGAAATTTTTACCGTATGACAAATTACCGGAAAAATTGTTTTGATTTTTATGACAATGAAAAAGTAATAGTTTTTGACGAGTTTGATAGTTCCCTGCCGATAACTGAAATGTTAAATTATTTAGACGTGTACCCTGTGCAGTTACCTTGTCGTTATTCTAACAAAATGGCAAATTATGATGAAGTATATATAATAAGTAACTTAAAATTAAATGAACAGTATCAAAATATACAAAACGAAAAACCAACACAGTTTCAGGCATTGTTGCGCCGAATACATAAAATTATAAGATTGGACGACAAAGGACAACAGCATATAGAACGTAATATTCAGCCATACGGTAGCAAGCAAGTAAATTTTGATTTACTGCTAGAAGCAAATGAAGAAGATAAAAAAGAAGTAGACGCCATATTTGGCGATTAAAAGGAGAAAAAATGGAAGTAGTATTGATTAATTATAGTGAATTTTTAGATATAAAAAATTATAATTATTCTATGGAAAGAATAAAGTATTATGTTTGTAAACATTTAGGCTGTAAAACAGAAGATATAGAAGATATATTTTTTGATTATAAATTATTTATTATTGCTTTTATAAAACAAGATGCAATATATTTGTATAAGAGTAATATAAATTATAGTAAATTAAAGTGTAGGT
This sequence comes from uncultured Clostridia bacterium, assembly GCA_944384375.1. Classification (GTDB taxonomy): domain Bacteria; phylum Bacillota; class Clostridia; order Christensenellales; family UBA1242; genus UBA7867. The sequence continues at coordinate 29,923 of CALWTE010000006.1, forward strand.
ATTGTGTATTTTGCAAAAAAGCACATACACGTGGTACCAGATGTTGGTGCAAGTTTACTGGTAATGGTTGGGATTATCAAGCCTTAGGCGTTGATTATTTCGCAAACGAGCCACATCCACAATGCCCTTTAAGGGCGCTAATTAAGAAATACAAGGAGAATTAAAAATGTATACATATAGAATAAAAGATAAATTAATATCAATTAGAGTTGATGGTGAAAAATATGAAAAGGTAAAAGAAATAATTAAAAAACAAGGTTGGTGTCGAGATACATTTGGTACAATTTTTGATAAAGCATTAGACGAGTATTTAAAAAAACATGAAAAGAAGTAGATTCTAGTGTATATACAAGCTCCTGGTATATGTATATACAGTGCCTGGTTAAATAAAAAAACAACCTAATTAGGTTGTAAAAATTGTGTCAAAATAAACTTATGTTTTTCATTATAAAATTGTGTCAAAATTGTGTCAAGTGTTATAAAAAGTGCCGTTTTAAGCCATTTTGTATATCTAAGGATCTTGTGGCTATACAAAAGGCCGTGGAGGTGACGCTCGGCACTATTGCTCCATTTTTTTGTTGTAGTAAACGTGCCTCGCTATTGACGCTGCGCAACAAGAGTTGCTTGCTACAAGTACCTCTTTACCGCACCAAACAAAAATAATCCAAAACGCAAGTGACGGGTTATTTTTTGTTTGTACTCTTATTTCTTATTTTTTCACTTTTCGCTTTTCTTTTACAACGGAATTTTTTTTCACTTTTCTTTCCTTTGCGGATTATTTTTGAAATAAGAAATAAGTAAGAAGAAAGAAAAATAAAGTAGTGAACTGAACCCCAAATAGTAGACACAAATAAAAAAGACTATTAATGTTTAATTATATACAAACACTAGCCTAGATTAGGCTGGTGCTTGTTCTTTATTCTTGTAGTGTTATAATTATTTAAATATTTATTAATAATAGTTTGTGTGAGTTCTAGTGAATAAGAATTAAACTTTGTCTTTTACTAGCAAAAAAATACACTCCATTCTATTTTGAAGTGTATTTTACTATAAAAGTCTTTTTTCTCAAGTACCCCCAATGGGGTTCAGTTCATAGTTGATTTTTATATTTTAACATTATATAGCGTTTTTTAACACGAAGCATCTACAAAAACACCTTTTCAATAAAAGTGCGTAAAAAATGTAGTAAATATATTTTGTGTGGTTTATAATATATCCTATTCAGTGTTTATCTTTTGGGAACAAGCCATTTATTTTAATAATTTGTGAATCTTATAAATTTAAATTTATTTTTATTCATTATATTTAATATACATTTGTATAATATATTATACTTTTGGGTATTAACGGGTTTGTATAATTATAAATATAGTGATTTGATTTTATCTTACAAGTATTCATTAACTTGCAAGTATTCGTTAGGTATTTTACTCAAATTGTTTAGTAATTTCATACAAATTGCTTATTTGGTATTTTTTTCAATAAAATTTAGTTTTTAATAAAGTTTGTTTTTATTAAAACTTTAATAAAATATCTTGTGGAGTAGTTCATCTTAGGCTATACTTTATTTTTAATAAAATTTGTCATAACTGGTGGTTCTGGTTTTGGCCTTGGTACACCAGCCTTTACCCCTGCCTCTTTGCATTTTAGCATAAACGCCATATTGCGAGCAAGCACTCGCATAGTGTAGAGACCTTCTTCGTCTTTTAGTACATCTTCTGCGGTTGCTCCATAAACCATATTCCAGTATCTTGATGAGACAATCGGCATTTGAGAAATTGTAAAGTACTTATTGATTTGGTCAAACGTTGTAGTGTTGCCTGCTCTACGCGCAGATACCACCGCTGCTGCTGGTTTCATATAAAACAAATCATTATTTCTGCCACGTGCTACGCTATAAAACAACCTATCCATAAAGGAAGTTAATGCTCCGCTTGCTGCTGCATAATGAACTGGTGAACCAAAAACAAAGCCATCAGCATCTTTTGCCTTTTCTACAAATTCATTAACAACATCATCAAATACGCATTTGCCCGTTTTTGCACATTGTCCACAAGAAATACAACCCGCAATAGGTTTTGTCCCTATCCAAAATATTTCAGTTTCTATACCTTCTTCATTTAGAGTTTTTGCCACTTCGCTTAATGCTGTATATGTGCATTTAAACTGATGCGGACTACCATTAACTAATATAACTTTCATTTGTTTCTCCTTGTCAAAAATTATATAATTATGATACAAAATAGTTTAATTTTAGTCAATTAAATAGCAAATCATAAGGCAAATATTTATCTTTTTTACGTTTTTAACCTAAAAACTCTTGTTTTTAATAAAAAGATATGATATAATGATTTATACGCAAATATGGATGATTAGCTCAGTTGGTAGAGCAACTGACTCTTAATCAGTGGGTCTAGGGTTCGAGTCCCTAATCATCCACCACAAGTCAAGGAGAACGAGAAAACTTTTGCTAAACTTTGTTTAGCAAAAGTAGACTTGTTCTTTTTTATTTGCGTTATGCTTGCATATAAGCGAATAAAAAGACAAGGCTACTTGCGTAGTCTTACGCAGAAGTTTTTGAGTGGCTTGCGCAGTTGTCTACCGCAAGGACTTTAGTCCGCGGATAGACAAAACGTTTTTTATTTTTTACTCCGTATTTGATTAGGGACTGTGTGCTTGTATAAGCACACTTTTCTTTTTTAAAGAAAACGAACCCTAGCCTTCGTCTAGGGTGACGCTCGCCACTCTTGCTCCGCCTTCTCGTCTTATCTTCCTGGCTCGCTATTGACGCACGGTCGCTAAGCTCCCTTGCTACGAGTACCCTAATCATCCACCACAAGTCAAGGAGAACGAGAAAACTTTTGCTAAACTTTGTTTAGCAATAGTGGGCTTGTTCTTTTTTATTTGCGTTATGCTTGCATATAAGCGAATAAAAAGGCAAGGCTACTTGCGTAGTCATACGCAAAAGTTTTTGAGTGGCTTGCGCAGTTGTCTACCGCAAGGACTTTTGTCCGCGGATAGACAAAACGTTTTTTATTTAAACCTTGATTTTTTTGCTAAACTTTGTTTAGCAATAATAGACTTGTTCTTTTTTATTTGCGTTATGCTTGCGTATAAGCGAATAAAATTTAACTGCAAAAAGATGCTCCATGATAATTGAGTAACAATATTATTTAAAAATAAGTTGTTTATATTAAAAAAAGACTATTTAATATCTTCCTTACATAAATAGTCTTTTTAAGAATATTAATCTACAGCCGAATTTTTAAATATTATTTTTTTACTTATAAACATTAACATTATCGTTTATTAAACACTTATTAATTTGTAAGTCAGTTAATTACTCATTGCCGTAATATGGTTTTGACGCAAAACAAAGCATTGCGGAAATTATTATCAATACACACTGTACAATTCCTAATGTTATATAAGCACTAAAAACAAACTGTACAATCACCAACAATAATTTAACTATACCAAAAGTAATTAAATCACTTCTTTTAATTACTTTCTTTGCACATAAAACTATGCCTATTAATAGTAACGCTATAGGAACTAGATAAACCATAAAGTCCAACGAAGAATTAATAAAGTTAGCAAAATCTTGTAACGTAAGCGCCACAATTAAACAAAAGGCACCTGCTATTATATCTAACACCCCTGCAGCAATGATAGTTCCACTTTTTTTCATTTGTTATTAACTCCTTATAAACATGTTTGTATTAATTATATCTTATCTATAAATAACATAAATTTGTATCAAAATTGTTTCAAAATAAAATATGTTTACTAATTTTCAAATTCTGTTATATCAAACCATTCAGGTGTAGTTATTTCACCATCATATTTAGAATATGTCAAAATCATTTCTGTATAATAATCTACACCACTCTGAAGCCTTATATTTGATGTTATTTTTGAAATTACATTATTTGTAAACTCAATGTTAACTTCCCCCAACCACTCTATTGCTGGCTCATTATCTGTTTCTGTTAATAATGCACTATAAGATTCGGGTATAGTACCTACATTTTCTTCATAATCACTCGGATAAAATGACGATATATAGTCTAAATACTTTTCCATATCTAAATTCAATATCAAATTATAATTATTCTTATAGCCTTTTTTTACAACTTTATCTTGATAAATTACAAAATCAGAATCAGTAAATTTAGGGATATATCCCAAACCATCAGCCATTAACATTGCTTCACTAAATTCGGTCTTTCCATAAGGCAAATCATCTAAATACATATATAAATCTTGTCCATTTGGACTATATTCTTGCCCATTACCCAAAGATGCATTATTACCCTCTATAATTATCTCTTGATATGTAGAATCTTGATAGTCAAATTTAATATTCAAATCAATAGTCATATCCGTCACTCCTAGATTTTCCAATGCTTCAAAATGATGTATTGTTCCTATTGCTTGAACATTAGCCCAAAAATTAAAGATATCACGATTTGATTTATTATCATTCATTACTAAACTTTGAATAATTATTTCTTTTGCTTCTTGAAGCGTTATAGTAGTTTCAGTATATTTATCTTCTTCTGTTTTTTCAGGTTCTGCACAACCGACAAAAATAAAACTCATAAATAATAATATCAATAATATTATATTACTATAAAAAACTTTTGTTTGCATAAAAAACTCCTTAATTTTTTATTTATTATATAGTTTATTTATATAAAAGTCAAGAAATATATAGTACAAATGCATAATTTATATAATTTTATATAATATTGGTTAAAATATTACCATTGGCGTTTTAAAAATAAATAATATAATAATAAAAACGCAAAAGGTACTGATTTATGACATTAAACGAATTAATTGAAAGAATATCTTTTATAAGAAATAGGGCTAATTTATCGGCACGCAAATTATCAATGTTAATAGGAAAAACCGAAGGATATATTCACCATATGGAACAATCCAAAAACTTTGCTCCTACTTTTGAAACATTAAGTGATATTTTAGAAGTTTGCAATACTACTTTTGAAGAATTTTTCTATAAAGATATATCATCATACAAAAAAGATAAAGAACTATTAGATTTAATTCAAAATTCTACAGATTCAAAAAAAGATATTGCTATATCAATTTTAAAATTAAAATGAAATCGTATAAATACAGCACTGCACCCCCAAAGTTGAATACTTTTGTAGGTGCAGTTTATTTACTTATTTTTTAATTTTTCATTTTTGCAAAAAACAATAAAACGTAACATATATCGGTAAATACATTAACTATCTTAAAATTATAAAAAGTTACAAATAAAGAATAAGGAAACTTTTATCCAAATATTTTCAATTTAATACAAAAAAAAGTAGTAAAAATATTACTACTATTTTTTTGTCAGTTTTAAAGGATTGAGAAAAAATATTTTTTAATTTTGTTTTAAACTTTACTTTCTTGCTTTAACTAACTACAAGCCCAAATCAGTTGTTTGGACTGTATATGGTGTTGTTTGATAAGTGCTACCGTCTCTTTCAAAGTCTATTGTTATTTCATCATTTGCACGTATTGTTAATAATATATCGCCGATTTCAAAATATCTATTTAATTCGTATGTAACATCATTAATTGTAATTGATTTAATAATATCACCACTTTGCAAGCCTATAGTTTCAGCGATTGAACCTTCTGTAACTTCTGTAATATTAATAGTTTCTATAATATTGCCGTAGCCTGAAATTTCGTCGTATACATACTTTGAATTAGTACCGCTAACAGTTACGCCTAATGAAATTTTGTGCACTTCGGTTGTGTTTTCGCCATTATAATAATAAAGAATGTTATCTGCCACTCCTTGTACAATTTCAATAGGAATAGCATAGTTGATGTTTTGGTTTTCTTCCGCTCCCGCATTAGTTATGCCGATTAATTCACCGTCACTATTAAACAAGCCACCACCTGAACTGCCGTGGTAAATTGCTGTATCAATTCTCAAGCAACGATATACTCTACTTGTGTTATCAATGCTTAAACTTATATACTCATTATCTACACTAACAATACCTTGAGAAGCGCTAATTCCGTAACCTTCTGGATTACCTATAGCAATTGCGGTTTCCCCTACGTAATACCCGTCAGCAAGAGTTACCGCCTTTGCATTTGGGTTGATTTCTAGAATTCTGCTAGTTTCAACCTTTAAAACCGCAATATCATATTCAATTGAGCCACCGACTAACTCAAATTCAATTCCGTAGTCACCATAATCATAATTTGGGTATCCATTATTATCTGTGCCTGATTCAACAGGACTAGATTCGCTACCGTATAGGTAACCTACTATTCTCCTAGCAAATTTTGAACCATTCTCATCATTAGCATCTTGATTATAAATCACGTGATAATTTGTCACAACATAAGTGTAATCATCATTCATTTTATAAATTACTCCAGAACCACCCGACATTGACACTGTATCTGTTAGTTGTGGTGGCCAAGTTTGACTATAGCCAGTAACATAAAATTCGCTATAAATCTTTAAACTAGACTGCAAACAATAATTAATAACTTGACTATCATCTACAGAAACAGATAAGTACTCTTTTAGGAAATCTGCGTAAGACAAATCTTCACCGTAAACTTCCTTGTATTTTTCGTAAATATCGTCAATTGTAACATTTTCAGCATCTTGCCCGTCAGAGCCGTCTTCCCCATTAGTAATAGTAAAGGTTGACGTTGTCCCGTCAGAATAAGTGATGGTATAGTAATCTACCAACCCTACAGTGTCCGTTTTCTCAATTTTTGTAATATAAGTTTCATTTGAACAACCTGCAAAACATAAAGGTATTAATAATACGCAACACATACAAAATACTGTAAATAAAATTATAAAACTCTTTCTACTTTTCTTTTGTTCCATTTACCTTCTCCCTTAAAACTAAAATCCACTTAAAAGTTTTTATTAATTTCCTTTACTTAATTTTCAAATTTCACTAATGCAATGTTTTCTATATAATTCATTTGCTTGTTCTTTTAAATAATTTGCTATGATTTTATGGTTATTGCTAATTTTAGTTAATTCTAAATAAGAAATTGCCTTTGCGATAATTATAGTATTCTTTTTCTTGCAATAATACATATTGTAGATTTTTAAATCTTTACCGAATTTCAAATAATATTGTTTCGCTAAAAGCAAAAAGCCTGCAAAATATTCAATCAACTCGTCATAATACCCATTTGATGAATTTTCTGGGAAAATTATTACGCTTATGTTGTTTTGTAATTCTTGCATACTTGTTTTTAATGTAGAACGCAGTCTAGAATCTGGATATGTGGGAATTACTTGCATACCTTTATAAAACATAAACATAAAAGGCGTTACAATAGTTGCCAAAACTTTAGATAACCATTCTGCAATGTGTTTTTTATTTGGAAAATATATATTTGCTAGATAATTCCACCTTTCCCTATAAGTACCACACATTTCGTAAGTGCCCCAGTAGCGAAACTGTTTAGGAAAATACAATTCATATATCAAAGGCCCGCTTGCTGCATTATGGTTAGTTAAGTATATAGCACCATCTTCTAGAACCGAATCGTTATAATTTATAAATTTAGGTTTGCGTTTAAACAGTCGTAAAATTGATTTTACAAACCTAAAAAATGGTCTCTTGTTATTTTTCACATTCTATCCTTTTGTAATATATACATAATATATTATAATAAAATTAAACAGCAAACGCAAATATTTAAAGTATACCTAACTATAAAAATTAAAATTCCTTAGCAATAACTAAGGAATTTTAAATTTAAACTTCTATTTTGTTGTCGCCTTGAATCTTTGTGTCGCTCTTTAATATCGCAGAAACTGCCAGTTTGATACTCTCTACTGCAGGTTGACCAAATGGGTTAATCTCTAACATTGAGCCTACAAAAGCAGTCTTTAGCATAAAGAACATAAATAGTTTACCTAACACCCTTTCGCTTACTTCGCTAACAATAATTGTTTCGCTTGGCTTTTTATAAGAAGCAAGTGCCAAAGTAGATGCTATCCTTTCAATATTAAACAAGTCGCCAAACTTACGATTTTCAGTAACATTTTGCCCATACAAATTATTCATATCGCTAGGAAGTGGGATATCGGCCTTGAAATTTTGCACTCCTATAAATGTAAAAATCTTGTCATCTGGCCCTTCTAGATAAAGTTGAAATTGACTATGCTGTGAACTCGTACCCAAAGCCTTAATAGGCGTCTGCCCTATTGTGCTAGAGCCTAATCCGTCATCATTTTTAGTACGGCCTAGACTTTCTGCCCAAAGTTGACAAAACCAGTCGTCCAAAAATTCTAATGCTTCCGAATATGGTATCATAACTGCCATATTTTTACCTTTTTTATAATTTAGGTAATCAAAAGCAGCACTAAGTAACGGTGCATTCTTCCAAATTTCCTTTACGCGAGCGCATTTTACCATAAGGCGCGCACCTTCTATCATTTCATCAATATTTAGTCCCAAAACAGCAGCAGGCAAAAGGCCTACAGGGCTAAGCACAGAAAATCTACCGCCCAAATCTGTAGGAATATATAACTTCTCTAAATTATTTTCATTAACAAATCTATTTAAAAACCCGTCGTTATTATCTGTAAGGAAGACAAAATGCTCTTTCCATGCGCCGTTTAATTTTTCTGACACCATATTCTTTATAGTAAAGAACTGAGCAAGAGTTTCTGTAGTGTTACCGCTCTTACTTACCACGCAAAAGACAGTTCTTGCTAAATCAATTATATCAAACAGCCCTTGTAATTTCTCTGGGTCAACATTATCTTCCACATAGAATCGCGGTGCGCCGTTCCTACGTGCTTTTGGCAATTCGTTGTGGTGGCAATGGCAGAGCGCTTTAAAAATTGCTTCACTACCCAGTGAAGACCCTCCTATCCCCAGCACCACAAAATTATCGCATTTTTTCCTAATTGAATTAGCCATTTGTTTAATCATATTTAAGTCTACATTTTCAACACTTTCCCAAACGGCTTTCATACTTTTAGATGGGGTTTCAAATACAAAGTTATATGCTGAGTTTATTTTATCTGTAATATTAACTAAATCTTTTTTATCTATACCATTCTTAGAACCGATACTGGTATCTAATAGGTTATTATAATCATAAATAAATAGGTTGTTGGCCATATTGCTATTCAACTCCTATGTTATAATTATAAACTATAAATTATAAATTTGCAACATTTATACAACAAAAAATGAAAAATAAGCATATATTTATTCGGTGAATTATGGAAAATTGTATAAAAATCTTAAATTTTGATAATTTATTATATAATATTAACTATATAAAAAACTTATTACCGTCAACCGTGAAATTTTGTGCTGTTGTAAAATGTGATGCTTACGGGCACTCAGCACGTGCAATTTGTCAAGAACTTTTAGACAAAGTAGATTACTTTGCTTTTTCAAACAATAACGAAGCAATAAAAATAAAAAGACATTTCCCTAATGCAAACTGTTTAATTATAGGGCCTTTTTCTTCTTTTAAATTAAAAACGGCAATAAAGCAAGGGGTTATAGTCAGTATTGAAAATATTGAGCAGTTAAGTTTGCTAAATAAAATAGCAAGAAAGTTAAATATAACAGCGCCATTCCATATAAAAATAGACACAGGATTACATAGACTAGGAATAGAAAGCGAAAGTAGTATTCTAGAATTTTTAAATTCGTTACAACATTATAAAAATTGTAAACTTGTAGGGATATTTAGTCATTTAGGCAGTGGCGAAAGTAAAGAATGTACACGCACAAAACAGCAAGCGGAAGCATTTATAGAATTAACAGACTATATGCCAAAACAAGTGATAAAACATTTAGCAAACAGCATTAATACTTTTACTCACCCGCAATATTCTTTTGATATGGTACGAGTGGGCTTAGCCATATATGGTTATGGAAATCCTAAACTAAAACCTGTAATGCAAGTAAAAGCAAAAATTGTAGCAATAAAAAAAGTTCGCAAAGGCGAAAAAATCGGTTATGGTGATGAGCATATAGCAAGAAAAGATTTAGTTTCGGCAACCGTTGCTATAGGTTACGGTCAAGGTTTGCCGAGAGTGTATGCAAAGGGCGGATATGTGCTTATTAATGGCTATAAGGCAAAAATTATTGCTAATATTTGTATGGATATGACGATTGTAGATATATCACATATTCCAAATGTACAATTAGGAGATTATGCAACTATTGTTAGTACGGAAACGAAACCAAATGCTGACAGTATCGCAAAAATATGCAAAACTATACCGTATGAGATTTTAACAAACTTTCGTAATGTTCCGCTAAAAAAGTTTTAACAAAATAAATAATTAAACATATTATATAAGTAGAGAATATTCTCTAACTTCTCCCCCTTCATACGACTAAATGTCGTTAAAAATAAATGGGTCTAGATTTTCTAGGCCTATTTTATTATATTTGCGACAAAGTACAACAAAGCGCTTTTGTCACTCATTTCACCAGACTTTATTTGATAATCTAATTGCGCACCTAAATCTAAAATCTTCTTTAATTGTGCGGGGCTGAATTTAGAACCGACTTCACGTGCCTTTCTAACAGCAAATTCCTTTATACCTAACTTATTTGCAATTGTTTGAGTCGTGTCTTTGCTCATAATTGCGTAAAACATTCGGCGGAAATTACTCAGCACTAGCATAATCAACATTTGCGGAGATTGTTTTTGCTCTAATAAGTGTTCAATAATTGCTAGAGCCTTTTTGCCGTCTTTTACTGAAACTGCATTGCCTAATTCAAAAATATCGTAATCTACTTCTCTATTTACATTTTCCTGCACAATTTCTTTGGTAACTAAGCCACCACTGCCTAGTAAATTCCCTAGTTTTATAACTTCGTTGTTAATTCTTGTGTAATCAAAATTGCAATATTCTATTAAAATAGAAACGGCATCGCTGTTTATTTTGCAATTTATTTTGCCTAATTGTGATACAATTAATTTAGTCAGCATAGAACTGTCTAGTGGCGAGCAATCAACAATTTCACTTAGCGGTTCTAGTTTTTTATAAACTGCACTATTTTGACTGTCAACCACAACTAATACTGTACTTTGTAAAGGCTGTGTGGCATAATCTACGATAGGTTTAATTTCGTCCGCCTTTTTTACCGCCAAATCTTTAAGCACAACCACTCGCCTTTCGTCCATCATAGGAATAATTTTGCAAGCGCTAACAATCGCCGAAATATCAGTGCTTTCGTCGTTAAAAGTTATCAAATTCAAATCTTTAATTTTTACTGAATGATTTACTATCATTTCAACCGCTTTATCACGCAAAAAAGCATCACTGCCACGCACTAAGTAAACAGGCTTGATTGTGTTTAATGATTTTTTTAAATCTTGAAACTTCATTTTTTATATCCTTTGTAAATATTTTATCACACAAATTTAAGTATGTAAAGTTAATATAAAAAGATTGACAAAGCCACACCCACTATAAACACGACTAAACAAGTGCTAGCAAAACTGTATTTAACCGATTTCTTGGCAACACAATACCTACTACAACCAAACAGACCTAAATAATACCCTACCAAAGCCCAGTCCGCGATTGGTTTTGCGTTTATTGACGCATAAGGAATAGACGCAAAAAGTTGAGCACCTTTATCCACTACCCAAAAACCGTACTGTACTCCTGTCAAAATATAACCAGCAAAAGGTATAATGGCGGCTAGAATTGTTACTAAGAATAAAATCATAAAGGCAAAACCAAACAGTGGAACTAAAATTAAGTTTGAAAGCAAGCCCACAAGTGAAATATAGCCGAACTCGTTTATTATGATTGGCACTGTACTAAGCGTTGCAGAAATAGTGAGCGCTAAACTATCAGTTAGACGCTTGCATTTGATTTTGTCTAGTGCTTCGCTTAATGGTTTATAAAGAAGGAATATTCCAAACACGCCTAAATAACTTAGCAAGAAACTTAAATCAAAAACGTCTAGCGGAAAGAAAAGTAGCAGAATTATTCCAGATAATGAAACGCTGTTTAGATTGTCAGGCTGTTTCCCAAATAGATGCCCAAAAAGTAAAAATATAGACATCATACTTGCTCGCACAATACTTGGCGTCATATCGCATAGCAAAGCATAAAAGACTAGCACTGCTATCACAACACTTAGTTTTACCCATTTGTTTGCTCGGACTTTGTTTAGTATCCAAAGTAATAGCATCATTATAAAAGCAGTGTTTAGCCCACTTACCGCTACAACGTGCATAATTCCCGAAATTTGAAAGTTGTTCGCAATTTCTTGGTCTAATTCCGTTCTATCACCTACTAATACTGAAAAGGCAAGTCCTGCGTATTCGTCAGTCATATAAGTTTTGTAGATATCGCGAATATATTCCCTTGCACTATCCCAAAAGCCCATTTTGCCGTCAATGGCGGTAACATTATCAAGATATGTAAACGTTGAATATTGGTAACCATTAGAGTAAGCGAAAGTATTTATTTCATCATAATCAAAAACTTTTGTAGATGAAACCGTGTTATACATAAGCACAACATTACCTGGTTTAATCTTTTCTAGTTCTTCTTTTGTATATTCAACACCGTCATTTCTATTATATAAATAAACAAATAGGTTATAATCTAAATCTAAATTTCTTTCTCCGTCAATTAAAGTTACATCGGTTAAAAAGAAATAAATGCCCTTTTCTTTTTGAATGTAGTTTGAATCTACCGTACCGTAAATTCCATAGACTTTTTCATATTCGGGAGTAAAATCGGTTTGCCACTGATACATAGTTAAATTATATAGACCAAATCCTAGCCCTATAGGAACAATCATCGTTAGTAAATGCCATTTAATTTTACCGAAAAATTCTAAGTATTTGCACTTCTTTAATAAATAATATAGCCCAACAAGTATAAACAAAACGCCAAAGATTATTAATGTAGCATATAAAAACCAAGGACTATCATAGTAGAATAATTTACTGAGCCATATTCCAAAAGCCAGAGATAAAAAGGCAATAAATATCGGTCTATAATGAGCAAACACGTCAAGTACCCTTTTTAGTTTTTCTTTAGTTTAGCATATTTTCTGAAATTTGCCAAATAAACTGCTAAATTTGAGCAAAAATACTTAAAAGTTCTTGAAAAAATCCAAATTATATGGTATTATATAAAAGTAAATTTTGCCCTCATAGTATAAGGGTTAGTACACCAGCCTCTCACGTTGGACATAGGGGTTCGAATCCCCTTGGGGGTACCAAAAAGCCAAATGGCTTTTTTCTTTACCCCTTGGGGATTGGAAGTTTCACTTCCGCACACTTTGTGTGCCGAACCCCTAGGGGTGACGCTCGGCGATTTAGCGTATATTGTTATGTTTTACTATTCCCGCCTGCGCTATTGACGCTTCGCCGAACAGTGTTCGCTCGCTACGAATCCCCTTGGGGGTACCAAAAAGCCAAATGGCTTTTTTCTTTTACCTTTTTATTTTTAGCAAGTATTTTCCACAAAGACAAGGAGCAAGAACTTTTTGGACGTGCCACGTACTTGCTGTACGTAAGCGGTCAAAAATGTTTGCAGTGACGCAGTAATTGTGCAAAAGACGACGCTAAAACAAGGGGATTGAAGTTTTTATCTTTTTGCACACTCAGTGTGCCGAACCCCTAGGGGTGACGCTCGGCGATTTAGCGTCTATTGTTATGTTTTACGATTCCCGCCTGCGCTATTGACGCTTCGCCGAACAGTGTTCGCTCGCTACGAATCCCCTTGGGAGTACCAAAAAGCCGAAAGGCTTTTTTCTTTATATTGATTTAGAAATTTACAAATTAAGGGCTAATTTATAATTAAAATGTATAAGTAGTTATATTATTTCTTTATATTTGCCTTTTATAAATTTTTTATCTAAATATTAATCCAAATTCTTATATATCTAATTTTTCTTTTCTAATTCTTCTAGATAGTTAGTCATTTCGGCAAAAATTCCGTCATGTTTGATTTTATCATTTTGCAAAAAGTATTCTTCCACGCGTTTATACCCTTTTTCTTGCATTGCTAAAATTCTAAAATCGTTTTTTAATTTATCGTCAACTTTATCTAAATTGAAATTATCCCTATAATAATATGCTTGCAAATCGGCTTCAAACTTATCACACTGATTAGCAAAACGGGCTTCGGGGGTGCTATTTGCTTCAAATTCGGCAATTAACTCCAAAAAATGATTTGCGTATTTGAAATCTTTAAAAACTTCAAGTACGGCTTGCCTACCTAACTCTTGTTTGTTTTTATACTCATGATCTATAAGTGTAATATCACCGATTAAAATTTCTTCCGTTTCGTGAAGCATTAACATAACTATTACTTTGTCTATATCAATATTAGGTTTTAGTGTAGAATAAATACCGACCGCTAACATACATGTACCAAATATATGTTCTGCCACACTCTCTAATCTTACGCCTTCCACTTTCCATGCTAGCCAACCTGACCTAAGTAGATTTTTTAACTTGCAAGTAAGTTTATGCAAGTCCATTATCTTTATAAAATCATTCTTTTCCATATTCAGTCCTTTTTTAAATAAAATGTATTATTTTTAGTAACTAATATAGTTAAGTTTAGCACAGATAAAACTTTTCGTCATCTAAATTTAATAAGATAACATAAAATTCCTTTTGAATACAAAAAGAAAACACAACTTTAATACAAAAAAATAAATGGCTGTTTTCTAATTGCAATATCGGCTATATATTGTAGCCCTACAATAAAAAAAGACTTGATTGAAGTCAAACAAGTCTTTTGGTTAATTAAACTATATATTAGTTAAACTATTTTATAGTTTTATTTTGTTTATTTATCGTATAATCTTAAAGTTATTAAACTAATGAAATAATAACTTTTTCAGCACCGTCACCACGACGTGGTCCGCATTTAACAATACGAGTGTAACCACCGCCCTGACCTAACTCTTCTTTGCGAAGGTCGTATTTAGGTGCGATAACGTTAAATATTTTTTCCATAAGTGGATGCTTAATGTCCTTTGTACGTTCTACAAAGTCTGACTTTGACTCTTTCTTAGCACGAACTTCTTGAATGTCGTAAGTTTGAGCCATAATTCTACGTCTAGCAGCCAATTTCTTTGGGCCGTCGTTTATTACTTGCTTTTTGGTTGTTACACCATCAACAATTACGTTTTTCTCTACTGTAACTGTGTCTTTGTAAGTATTGATTGCAAGAGTAATAATTTTTTCTGCGACACGTTGAATCGCCTTAGCGCGAGCCAAAGTAGTTTCAACTTGACCATTCCACAAAAGTGTTGTCACTTGATTGCGAATGAGTGCATCGCGAATTGACGGACGTTTACTTAATTTCTTTAATCCAGCCATTTATTTACTCCTTATCTTTATTCGTCTTCGTCTTTTAATTTAAGACCGAGTTGTTCTATCTTTTGAATAATTTCTTCTAAAGATTTATTACCTAAGTTACGAACTTTTGCAAGTTCTTTATGTGTCTTACTTGTCAAGTCGCCCACATTATTAATGTTTGCTCTCTTTAAGCAGTTAGTACTGCGAACGCTGAGTTCAAGCTCTGTAATAGACATATCCAAAATTTTCTTTTGGTCGTCTTCTTCCTTAGCAACTAAGAAAGACTGGTCTGCCATATTGTCAACTAACTCAATAAACAAATTTAAGTGTTCATTTAAGATTTTAGCGGCAAGACTAGTAACTTCTTTTGCTGAAGTAGCGCCATTAGTAGTAACTTCTAATGTCAATTTATCAAAATTAATATTTTGACCGACACGAGCACTTTCTACATGTGGTTCAACAGATAATACTGGTGAGAAAATACTATCAACTGCAATAAAGCCTATTGAATCGCAAGCATCTTTGTTATCTTTAGCTAATACATAACCTCTGCCACGACCGATAATAATTTCCATATCAAGAGTAGCACCAGCACTCAAATGACAAATATTCAAATCTGTGTTGATTATTTCTACACCTTCTGGAGTAACGATATCTCCAGCAGTTACATCACAAGGTCCTTTAGCACGCAATGTAAGTGTCGCTCTAAAGTCTGTATCTGTACTATCTGTATGTACAATTAAAGATTTGATATTTAACACAATATCAGTAACGTCTTGGTCAACGCCTGGAATAGTGCTAAATTCGTGTTGAACGCCTTGAATACGAATAGCAATAGGAGCTGCGCCTGGTAGACCACCTAGTAATACTCTACGCATAGCATTACCTATAGTAGTACCGAAACCACGCTCTAATGGTTCTATCGTAAACTTTGCAACAGCACCATTTTGAGATTCTTCAAACTTAATGCTGGGCTTATCAATTTGCATCATATAATAATCCCTCCTATCTATTACCTTGAGTACAACTCAATAATTAAGTGTTCACTGATATTCAAGTCAATATCGCTTCTGTCAGGATTTGCAATAACCTTACCACTTAAAGTGTTTGAATCAACTTCCAACCACTTTGGAGCAATGATTTTGCTACCCTTAATGTCTTTAAATTGTGATTTGTTTTGCTCTGTTTCTTTAACCGCAATCACATCACCAACCTTAACTTGGTATGATGGAAGGTTTACAATTTTACCATTTACGGTAATGTGTCTATGATTTACGATTTGACGGCATTCTGCTCTACTAACACCAAAGCCTAGACGGTAAACAGTGTTGTCAAGTCTGCGTTCTAACAAAGATAGCATAACTTCACCTGTAGCGCCTTTTTGACGTTTAGCTTCTGCATAATATCTTCTAAATTGTCTCTCTAATAAACCATATGCACGTTTAACTTTTTGTTTTTCACGCAATTGCAAAGCATAACCTGTAGGTTTTTTACGCAAAGATGCTTCACCATGTTGACCAGGAACAGTTGGTCTGCGTTCAATCGCACATTTACCTGTTACACAACGGTCGCCCTTAAGAAACAACTTGCAACCTTCACGTCTGCATTGTTTGCAATCTGCACCCGTATATTTTGCCATATTAAATTAACTCCTTAAAAATTATAATTTTAGCAACGACGTGCTTTTGAAGGGCGGCAACCGTTGAACGGAATACCAGAAACATCTTTAATAGATGTTACTTCTAAACCAACGTTTTGCAATGCTCTGATGGCTGCTTCTCTACCGCTACCAGCGCCTTTAACGAAAACTGCTACTTGGTTTATACCCATATCTTTTGCTTTTTTGCCTGCTGTCTCAGCGACCATCTGAGCAGCGTAAGGTGTGTCTTTACGAGAGTTGCGGAATTTTAAACTACCACTACTACTCCAAGCGACAACGTTACCTGCTTGGTCTGTAATAGTTACCAAGTTGTTATTAAATGAAGATTTAATATGAACTTGTCCAGTACCAAGATTTTTGGTAACTCTTTTCTTCTTATTTGATTTTTCCATATTACAGTTTTAACTCCCTTATTAACCTTTCTTACCTACTTTAGTCTTACCACGAGATACAGTCTTACGTGGACCTTTGCGAGTACGCGCATTAGTCTTGGTACGTTGACCGTGTACAGGTAAGTTACGACGATGACGGATACCACGGTTACAACCGATTTCCATCAAACGTTTAATGTTTAAGTTTACTTCACGACGTAAATCACCTTCAACCTGCAAGTCGCTCTTTTCTATGTATTTACTGATTTTAGCAACTTCTTGCTCGGTTAAATCTTTTACACGTGTATCTGGGTTGATACCCACATTTTTTAAAATTTCGTTGGACGTTACCTTACCGATACCATAGATATAGGTTAGACCTATTTCTATTCTTTTTTCTTTAGGTAAGTCCACACCTGCTATACGTGCCATTAAAAAATTCCTCCAAAAAAATTTGTACTATACGAAAGTGGAAATTTTCGTATTTTAATTTAGAATAGATTATATATAACGAATCGCGCAAAAAGCCGCGCGCGCAACTCGGTTATTTTCAAAGTAAAACAAGTAGTTTAATTAACCTTGAACTTGCTTGTGTTTTTTATTTGGACAGATTACCATAACTTTCCCCTCGCGGCGAATTACTTTACACTTGTCGCACATAGGTTTAACAGATGGTTTAACTTTCATTTTGTTTTCTCCTTGTTTGTTAGTTTTCGTCCGCAGACGGATTTTGTGCTTTACGCACGTCGGTACGCCAAATTATGCGACCATGAGAAAGGTCGTATGGCGAAAGAACTACTGTTACTCTATCTCCCACTAGCACCCTAGTACGAGATTTGTAAACCTTACCTGCCATATATGCAGTTACGATATAACCATTAGGTAACTGCACTTTAAAATTTGCGCCAGGTAACGCTTCAACAACAATTCCTTCTGCTTTTATAGCATCATCATTAGCCATACATTTTCTCCTTAATTGATTTTTTAAATTTTAAAATTGTATGATAAATCATTTGGTCGTTAATTTTGAGCCCGTTACTTAATTTAGTGGCAATCTCTGAGTCTATATAGTTTTGAGTTTTTAGGTGGATAGGATTTTTAGGTTTAGGCTTGTTTAGCAACTTGAATTGACCGTCACTAACAAGCACTTTGCCTTCTTTTAATCCAACCACCACATAATATTGCCCTTTGTCGTGTCCTTGTGTGGAAAGCACTATGCCCCCTAGTTTAAATTCCTTGTTCATTTTATTCGTCTTCCAATGTCATAATTTCTACGCCATCTTTCTTTATGAGCAAAGTATTTTCATAGTGGGCAGCCCACTTCCCATCACGAGTACGACAAGTCCAACCATCGAGAGTGGAAATTTTTATATGTCTAGAACCCATATTAACCATAGGCTCTATACAAATTGCCATATTCTCGCGTAGTTGATACCCAGTACCTGCCTTACCGTAGTTTGGAATGCCTGGGTCTTCATGTACTGATAAGCCTATGCCGTGCCCTTGCATTTCCCTCACCAAAGAATAGCCCTTTGGCTCAACATAGTTTTGGACAGCGGCACCGATATCACCTACAAAACTACCTGCCTTTAAGCCTTTAATGGCTTCAAAGAAAGATTGCTTTGTAACTTCTATCAGTTTTTCGGCTTCAGCAGAAATTTTGCCGACAGGATAAGTACGGCAAGCGTCTGTATGAATGCCTTTGTAATTTACACCCACATCTACGCTAACGATGTCGCCTTCATTAAGAATGGTCTCATCGTCAGGAATGCCATGTACAATTACGTCATTTACAGACGTACATACTGATGCGGGAAAACCCATATAGTGTAAAAACGATGGCTTGCAGTGATGACTAACAATATAGTCATGAACCCAAGTATCAATATCTTTTGTGGTTATTCCCGGCTTGATTACATCGCGCAAGCCGACAAATATTTCTTTCATTACTTGTCCGCTTTGACGCATTAATTCAATTTGATGTGAAGTTTTTATTGTAATCATAAGGATATTATACCATACCTTTTGTTTACTTTAAAGACTTTTTAGCAAAAAAGTTATCAATTTTTTGACAAATTTCGTTAAAAACGTCTTCTTTAGACCGTTCTGCATTGATTTCAATCAATTTATCCTGTTTTCTAAACTCTTCAATTACAGGTACGGTCTCTCGCATATACTGTGCTATGCGAAAATTAATTGTTTCAATATTGTCATCGTAACGGTGTTCTAGCTTGGAGCCACACACCTTACAAATTCCATCAGGTGATTCAATCACCGAAGTAACTGCTCTACAATTTGGACAAATCATACGATTTAATGTCCTGCGACGCAAGATATTGTGGTCTTTTACAACCAGTGAAATGACAGCGTCTAACTCCACTAAATCTTTCATTTTGTTATACTGGTCCATATTAATAGGAGCGGTATCAATAATAAATCCTTCCTGTGGAGAAATGGTGTTTAACTGTTTTGCCAGAACTTCCATTACGATGTCGCTAGGCACAAAGCGACCTTTGCTTGTGTAGTCGTACATAATCTTACCAACTTCCGTTTTATTACGGATTTCTGCCTTGACTATGTCGCCTACCACAACGTGCCTAAGCCCATATTTTTGTGCTATACGACCTGTGTTTTGACCTTTTCCACTACCAGGTGCACCTAAGACTGCTAATTTCATTTTACCTCCTAAAAACATATCAAAACTCACTAAATAGTGGGTTTAAATATGTCATTTCAAAAATCCGCGATAATTTTTCATTAGCATTTGTGCATCTAGTTGTTTGTCAAATTCCAAAGCCACGCTAACGACGATTAACATACCAGTTACACTAAACGCATTCATAAGCGTTGCGGTTTGTCCTGTAGCAATTCCTATGATTGAGAATATCAATGTAGGAATGATAAAGATAATCGTCAAGTATGAAGCACCAAAGAAGGTTATTCTGCTACTAATTTTCTTTAAGTAATCAGTAGTAGGACGCCCTGCCCTGATACCTGGGATAAATCCACCACTTTGTTGCAAGTTACGTGAAACGTCTTCTGGATTGAATGTGATTTGAGCATAGAAGTATGAGAAGAAGAATATAAACAATGCATTAAATACAAAGTATAGTGGAGTACCTGTTCCCAACCATTGAGCGTACCATGCATTTGCACCACTGTCAGGCCAGAACATTTGAATAATTAGTTGTGGGAATGTTACAAGTGCGGTTGCAAAGATGATAGGCAATACACCATTACTATTTACCTTGATAGGAATCATAGTTGATTGACCGCCATACATCTTACGACCCTTAACCTGTTTAGCATATTGAACTGGAATTTTACGCTCTGCTAAGTCTATAAAGACAATCAAAGCAAAAATTACAACCAATATTACTACAAATAATAATATGTTCCAAAGAACTTCAATGTTTTCTCCAACTTGTCTGAAAGCTTCAAGTAATGCAAGTCCAGCACTAGAAACGATACCTACAAACACCATTAAAGATACACCGTTACCAATACCTAATTCAGTAATCTTTTCACCTAACCAAAGTGTGAACATACCACCAGCAATTAAGATTATTGCAATCATTGTAGGAACTATCCAACTAGGAGTACCAGCACCGAATAGTTGAGTATCAATAACACCTTCGCTACCACTCAGGGCGACCACGATTGCAACCGCCTGAATTATAGAGAACACTAAGGCAGCGATTCGGGTATAAAACGCAATTTTCTTACGTCCGTCTTCACCGCTCTTACTTAATCTTTCCAAAGGCGGAATAGCAACAGTCAATAACTGCATTATGATTGATGCCGAAATGTATGGCACTACACCTAGAGCAAGTAATGAACCATTAGCCAAAGCACCACCAGATACACTACTTAATAAGGTTAAGAAATCTTCCCCGCCTAGCCCAGACAAAATTCCATTTTCACCAATATTTAGTCCAGGAATAGGTATCCAACAACCAATACGATAAACTAGAATTATACCTAGAATAATAAGTAATTTTTTTCTAATATCTTTTTGCTTAAAAGCATTTCTTAATGTCTGAAACATTATGCCTCCTCAACTGCTCCGCCAGCCTTTTGAATCTTTTTGATTGCTGACTGAGTAAATTTGTTAGCCTTGATAGTCAAAGCCTTTGTTATTTTACCATCACCAAGTACTTTTAGGCCGTTCTTTTCAATCTTGCCTATTATTCCTTTTTGCTTTAACAATTCTGCAGTAACAACAGTACCTTCATCAAAGCAATCAAGTTGACCGACATTTACAATTGAGAATTTATCCATAAATTTACCATTAGTGAAACCACGTTTCCCTAAGTGGAGCATCAACGGCATTTGTCCACCCTCAAACATAGGGCGAACTCCACCGCCTGAACGCTTGTTTTGACCGTTTTCACCACGGCCAGAGGTCTTACCCAAACCAGAACCACGACCACGTCCTACTCTGCGAACGCGGTGTTTTGAGTTAACCGCAGGAGATAAAGTGTGTAATTCCATAATAAACCTCCTATTCGCTCACCTGTACAAGGTGTGCTACAACCCTAATCATACCGCGAATACAATCGTTGTCAGGCATAGTCTTGACTTGATTGATTTTGGTAAGACCTAAAGCACGCAAAGTTTTACGTTGCTTTGGAGTAGTACAAATTGCACTGTGAATTAACTTAATTTGAATTTGTTTAGCCGCAGTAGGCTTTTTTGCTGTTTTTTCCATAATAATATGCCTCCTACAACTCTTCTACTTTTTTGCCACGGCTAGCAGCGACTTGTTCAGCAGTTCTTAATGCTCTAAGCGCTTCAAAAGTTGCTCTAACTGTGTTAATTTTGTTATTACTACCGTGGTTTTTAGCAGTAATATCTCTAATACCTGCAAGTTCCAAAACTGAACGAGCAGCACCGCCAGCAATCACACCAGTACCTTCTTTAGCAGGCTTTAGCGCAATTGTACTAGCACCATATTTCATTACGATTTCATGTGGAATGGTTGTACCGTTCATATTAACTGTAATCATATTTTTCTTTGCTACATTGAAAGCCTTTTCAATAGCGTTTACAGTTTCACGAGCCTTACCTGTACCGATTCCCACTCTACCCTTTCTGTCACCTACGACACAAAGAGCGCTGAAACTTAATGTTCTACCACCTTGAACGGTCTTTTGTACTGAACGTACGTCTACCATACGTTTTTCTAGACCATCATCAGTAGGGCGGTCGTTTTTCTTGCCACGAGGACGATTGTTCTCAGAACGGCGTTGTTGCTTTTCATTATTTTTATTATTAACTTCTGCCATAATAAACCTCCTAGAACTTTAATCCTGCGGCACGAGCACCGTCAGAAACATTCTTTACTCGACCAGTGTAAAGATACCCACCACGGTCAAAGACCACTTGAGTAATTTTCTTGTCCAAAGCGCGTTTTGCAATGGTTTCACCTATTACATACGCTTGCTCTGTCTTATTTTTGCCTTTTAAGGCAGATGCTAAACTCTTTTCAACAGTATTAGCAGAAACTATAGTCACACCCTTACTGTCGTCAATGATTTGAGCATAGATGTTAGACAAACTGCGGTAAACTACTAGTCTAGGACGTTCGGCAGTACCAGCAAGTTGCTTACGTACACGTGCATGACGACGTTGACGTTCTTGATTCTTATCAATTTTAGAAAACATAATTGTACTACCTCACTCTTACTTCTTAGCAGCGGTCTTACCTTCTTTACGCACAACGACTTCGTCAGAATAACGAATACCGTATGCATGGTAAGGTTCCACCTTTTGAATAGCGCGAATATTTGCCGCTACTTGTCCGACCTTTTGTTTGTCATAGCCTGTTACCACGATATCTTGTTGGCTAGGGCATGTGATTTTAATGCCTTCTGGCGCTTCAAAGATAACTGGGTGGCTATAACCGATTTTTAACTCAATGCCGTTAGGTTTTTCAAAAACTTTGTAACCTACACCATTGATAATTAATGATTTGCTAAATCCGTTTGTAACTCCTTCAATCATATTAGCGATTAAAGTACGGTACAAACCGTGTGCACTGTTTGCTTCTCTTGAATTGTTTAATGTAGTAACATAAACTTTGCCATCTACCAATTCAACTTTAAGCAAATTGCTAACTTTTTGCTCTAACTTGCCTAATTTACCTGTAACTGTAACAACATTGTTGTTTGAAACGGCGAAATCAACACCGCTAGGTAAATCAATCGGCTTCTTACCTATTCTTGACATACAGCGCACCTCCTACCACACATAAGCAAGGACTTCGCCACCAATACCATTAGCGCGTGCTTGCTTATCTGTCATTATTCCTTTGCTTGTTGAGATAATAGCGATACCTAAGCCGTTGATAACTTTAGGGAGTTTGTCAACGTTAGCGTAAATTCTCAAGCCTGGTTTTGAAATTCTCTTTAAACCAGTAATAACGTATTTACCGTCATTTGCTGTTTTAAGAGTGATGTGAATGTTTTTAGCCACACCTTCACCAGTTTCTGCAAAGTCAGCGATATAACCTTCTTGCAAAAGGATGTTGGCAATAGCAACTTTTACCTTGCTAGTAGGAATATCAACTGTTTCGTGTTTTGCGTTGATAGCATTTCTAATGCGAGTCAACATATCTGAAATAACATCTGTAACTACCATATTTCCTCCTTACCAACTTGCCTTTTTAATACCTGGAATTTCACCACGGTAAGCCATTTCTCTAAAACATATACGGCAAACGCCATATTTCTTCAAAACTGCGTGAGGACGTCCACAAATTGAGCAACGAGTATATTCACGAGTTGAGAACTTTTGAGGCTTCTTTGCCTTTAGCACTAAACTTTTTCTTGCCATTTTACTTCCTCCTTACGCTTTTTTGAATGGCATTCCTAACGCTGTTAGGAGTGCTCTGGCTTCGTCGTCGGTATTTGCACTAGTAACAATGCATACGTCAAAGCCCCTTACTTTTTCAATCTTGTCATAATCAATTTCTGGGAAAATCAATTGTTCCTTGATACCCATACAGTAGTTTCCCTTACCGTCAAATGACTTAGGAGAAATACCTCTAAAGTCACGTACGCGTGGGAGAGCGACTGAGATAAGTCTATCTAAGAACTCCCACATTCTGTCGCCACGCAAAGTAACTTTTGCACCTATTTTCATTCCTTCACGGAGTTTAAAGTTTGCAACTGCTTTCTTTGCGGTAGTAACCAACGGCTTTTGACCAGTAATTAAACCTAATTCGTCAACAGCCATATTGAAACTCTTTGCGTTGTCCTTTACGTCACCTAAACCAGCGTTTACCACAATTTTGTTAAGACGTGGTACTTGGTTAATGTTTTTGTAACCTAATTCTTTTTCAAGAGCAGGTACAACCTTAGTTTCGTAAAACTCTAAAAGTCTAGGTTTTACCTTTTTAACGGCTGTTTTTTTGCTATCGGTTGCAGTTTCCTTAGCAACCTGATTAACTTCTTTTTCCATATTCTTCTCCAAATTTGTGGTTATTTACCCTGAGATTTTGCAACAGGGGCTTTACGTCTAGTAGAACCAGCCATTTTTTCAGCAGTTGAACTAGCAGCCTTAGTTGACTTAGGGGCAGCTTTCTTAGGAGCGGCTTTTTTAGCAGTAGCCTTTTCCTTAGATTCTGTGTCGACCTTTGTTGCTTTTACGGTTGATTTAGATTCTTTCTTGTCGCTCTTTGCAGCACGAACCTTCTTCTCACCGTCCATAAAGGCGCCACACTTTTTACAAGCGCGGTGTTTTACGCCTTTGTCGTCTGTCTTGTGAGCAATTCTAGTAGTCTTGCCACAACTAGGACAAACGATTAATACATTTGATACATCTATTGATGCAGATTCTTTCTTAATACCACCTCTATCTTTTTGAGAACGAGGTTTTGTGTGTTTTGTAACGACATTTACGCCTTCTACTGTTACACGTCCGCGTTGAGCATCAGAGGCTATGATAACACCAGTCTTGCCTTTGTCTGCGCCAGCGATTACTTTTACTAAATCGCCTGTTCTTAAATTGCTATTCATAGTTTTTCCTCCTATAATACTTCGTTTGCTAGCGAAATAATCTTCATAAAGTCACGTTCACGGAGTTCTCTTGCGATAGGTCCAAACACACGAGTACCTTTTGGTTGCTTGTCTTTGTCAATTATAACTACTGCGTTGTCATCAAATTTAATGCTACTACCATCTGCACGGCGTACGCCATTTTTAGAACGCACGATAACTGCTTTTACAACATCACCTTTTTTAACACTACCACCAGGGATAGCATTCTTAACTGTACCTACAATTACATCACCAATGTTTGCTGTTTTTCTAAAAGAACCACCTAATACACGAATACACATTAAAACTTTTGCACCTGTGTTGTCGGCTACTTTTAGTCTTGTTTGAGGCATTATCATAATAAATACACTCCTTTAAATTATTTCGCTTTTTCTAATATTTTCACTAATCTAAA
>CALWTE010000007.1 GCA_944384375.1 uncultured Clostridia bacterium
CTAGCAAAACAATGTCGTCAAACCAAATCTCGCCCGCAACTCCGTTATTATCATAGTCTATACGTAAAACGGCAGTATCCGAAGCATTATTGCTACTCCTAGTAACGTAAAAACTATACATATTCCATTGCCCCGCTGGACCTAAGGCTAGACTACCAAAACTAGGTTCTTCTATCGGCCAATAAATTTGAGTGCTTGCACCAGCCTGCACTTCTTGGTATCCCCAGTATTGCACATAGAATATATGGTCTTTGTTGGTGCTGTCTAGGGGAATTGTAAATGTTGTAGAAATGGTGGTTTCGGGGCTACCCGCCGAGCCTGTAATTTTAAGTGAATAATCACCGCTCCGCACATGCGCGGTATCATATGTACCATCCCAGCCTGTATTTTCAAAACCGCCAGCAAGTCCACTAATTTTGCTTGGATACCCGCTAGATTCCATAATTACGTTGTAATTAGCAGATTTAAAAACTACATAATATGTTTCATCACCTGCCGCGGTAATAGTATAACTTGTTTGCCCTTCTGAGTCTGCAATTATATTTGAGCCGTCACTACTTAACGTCCAGCCTGCTACGGTATAACCTGGGTTTGGGGTTGCTGTAAGAATTACTGGTGTGTTATATGTTATATCAGTACCGCCACCGCTTACTGTACCCATACCTGTGGAATTACTTGCAACAGCAACATTGACATCACCAGGTACAACTTGAAAATTGTTACTCGTAAACTTAGATGTTGAAACATTATATATTCTTTGTATATTTGTTAAACTAGTTCTATCTTTTACCCAGTATGTTACCGTACTAGCATTATTATAAAAAGCATATATTCCTATGTAAGCATCTGAAGTGTCATTTTGTATATCGTTGTAAAAATATACATTGTTTAAACTGGTACAATCCCTAAAAGCGCCACTGTCTATACTGGTGACATTATCTGGTATTGTTATACTTGTTAAACTGCTACAATAAGAAAACGCACTGTTTCTTATATTAGTGACACTATTTGGGATTGTTATACTTGTTAAACTGCTACACCAAGAAAACGCAGAAACTCCTATACTCGTAACACTATTTCCTATTGTTATACTGCTTAAACCGGTACAACTATCAAACGCAGAATTACCTATACTGGTGACACTATTGGGAATTGTAATTTCGGTTAATCTGCTACAACCAGAAAACGCACGATCTCCTATACTGGTGACACTATCTGGTATGGTTATACTCGTTAATCTGCTACAACCAGAAAACGCAGAACGCCCTATCTCAGTGACTGTATAAGTTATGCCACTATTACTGACTGTGCTAGGAATTGATCTAGAGCCACTAATTGACGTAAAAGTAGTGTCATATATTTCTACAGTATTTGCGGTTCCTTCAGTTAAAACCCTATATCTTAAATTATTTAATGTAAATGTGCTACCAACGGCGGCATTTGCTGAATTATTTATTTGTTCCTTATCTTGTTTAGTTAATAGTACACCTGCGGTGGTGCCACCTGCTACTAGCATTAGTAGGACAATTATGCCTACTATCGTATAGATTTTGTACTTTTTAAAGAGTTCTTTAAATGACATAGTATTCTCCTTTTTATCCATTTAAAAATGTTTTACTTGGCAGTTTAATTTTTAAATTAAAATTTTAAATTTTTATTGCGTTAGAATTTATTTAATGTTGAATAATTTCGTTTTATATGACAAACTGTCATGTTTTCATTATACACTAAAAGTATTGTAAAAGCCTAATGCTTTTTTAGTAGTTTAAGAAAATTTTTTGTTTTTATACTTCTTCATTAAGCATATTACGGTTTCATTGCCGAAAATTTAATTTAATCTTTGGCAAAAAACACGAAAAGACACATTTACAATGTGCCGAAAGTATATTAAATTTTTAATATAATGTTTAAGGTTTTTTAGTGAATTTTTAGAGCAAAAATTAGGGGTTTTAGAGGACAAATTTGTAGCAACAAATTTGTTTTTTCTACCTAAGCGCCCCCCCCCCCTGAGTTATCCACATTTGGCTAAGGTAAGGGCAAAAATTCTTGTTTGTCATATCTTTTTGCTCCCTTTTTATCTTTAGTTTTCCACAAATTATACTAGCATACAGTAATCTTATATTTTTATATTTTACCAAAAACTTTTAGGAATGTAAAACAAAATTTACAAACTTTTACAATGTTTTAAAAATTTTTCACTAAAAATGAACTGCACCTCCAAAAATGTCCAACTTTTGGGGTGAACTCCCAAATTAATTTAAGTAAAAATAGAATTTTTATTTATTCACAATTCTACATTTAATAAAAATAATCAAAATATAAACAAAAGCCTAATTTTTTAGCGGGAACTAAGAAATTAAGCGTTTTGTTTTAAAAGGTCAGCCTCTAAATCGCCTTCTTCGTCTAGTGGTACGACTTCAAATTCATTATAAATTGATGCATTTTCAACACCTTGGTTGAGAACTTTTATCTGCTCTAATAAGTCTTCATACTTAGGCAAATCTTCCAAACTTTTTAACTCAAAACGTTTCAAAAATTCGTCCGTTGTGCCAAAAAGCAAAGGCTTACCTACTACGTCCTTTCGCCCTACGACTTCTATTAAATTGTGCGAAAGCAATAACTGAATTGCGTAATCACTGCCCACACCACGAATATTTTCAATTTCAAGACGGGTAATCGGTTGCTGATATGCAATAATTGCCACAGTTTCAAGGGCTGTTTTGGTGAGCGCGCGCTCTTTAATAGGGTTAAGCACGATACTTATGGCGTCTGCAAACTCAGGATTTGTGCAAAGTTGTATTTTATTTTTATAAGATATGATTTGAATTCCGCTTGTTTCGTTATATTTTTGTTGCAATTCTTCAACCGCGGACAGTACTTCTTTTTTGTCTATTTGCAATTTTTCGGCGATTTCGTCCACTTCCACGCCATTACCAGCAACAAATAAAATTCCTTCAATTATACTCGGTAAGTTCTGCATCTTCTACTTTTTCTCCTTCTTTTTTCTCAATGTCTATTTCGCCGAACAACTCCGTTTGGACAACCTTGGCGTACTGTATTTTTAACAATTCAAGCAATGCTAGAAAAGTATTAATAATTTCGCCTTTGGTAAAATCACTACCAAAAAGGTCGTCAAAACGCACTTTTTTCTTATCGTCTAGTTGATGCTGAATATTTGTAAAGCACTCGCGCACGGTAAACCTATCTTTTTGCACCTGACGCTCCACAATAGGTGCACTCTTTTGCTCTAATCTCACCAGCAACTTACTAAACGCATCTACTAGGTTTTGCATATTCATATTTTTTAATACAATGCGGTAGTCATTTGCCGATTTTTCGGGTTCTTTATAAAATCTGTCCGTGTTTTCCAGAACACTAAGTTCTTGGCTGGCTTCCTTAAAGAGTCTGTACATTTCCATACGGCGTTTGTATAATTCTTCCAAATCAATTTCGTCTGAGTCTTCTTCTTTTTCGGGTTTAGGTAATAGACAATTTGACTTAACTTCTAGCAACTTTGCCGCTTCACGAATAAACC
Source organism: uncultured Clostridia bacterium (assembly GCA_944384375.1). Classification (GTDB taxonomy): domain Bacteria; phylum Bacillota; class Clostridia; order Christensenellales; family UBA1242; genus UBA7867. Next base: position 3,536 of record CALWTE010000007.1, read on the forward strand.
AACTCATACTTTCCATATCAATATTTTGCAACGAACGCACGTACTCTAAGTACTGCCCTGTGATATCGCTAATTTTAACGTCCTTAATGTCTAGTTTTGTAGAGCGAACCAACCGCCACAAAACGTCTAGCGGGCCTTCGTGATTTTCAAAGTAGAAAACCATTTCGCTAACTTCGTTTACATCGTCTTGATTTACCCCGTCTAGTGCGTCTAGTGCTTTTTCATCAATCGCACCTGTAAACTCGCCCAAATCAAGTTTTTCCTTTTCGCTATCCAACACTTACTCTCCTTTTTTTTCTTTAGTAATTAGGTAAACATAGAAATAAATACTTGTGCTAAGTTCCCTAAAATTAGATTTGATAGTAATGTAATCAAATATGGGAATACAAAAATTACAAATAGTAATAAAATCAAACTGCCGTATTGACGCATAAATACTATAAATTTGTTATCATAACGGCAGAATGCAGCCACAAAGTTAAAGCCGTCTAATGGGAATATCGGTAAAATATTAAATACTGCTAATACAAAATTTATTGTCGTCAAATACTGGAATAGAATTATCAAGAAATCAAAGAACAAAACTGATTGGTCTAAAAATAGATAACACACAATATACAAGAATAAGAACACAATTGATAGAATAAAGTTTGTCAAAATTCCAGATAATGAAACGATTACTTCACCCTTGCGGATATTTCTAAAGTTGTTTGGGTTAATAGGTACGGGTTTTGCCCAACCGAAACCTATCAAAACCAAAAACAAGAAACCTATCGGGTCAAAATGTCGTGCGGGATTTAGCGAAAGTCTGCCAGCAAATTTTGGCGTATCGTCACCTAATTTCACCGCAGCATAACTATGAGCGAACTCATGCACAACAAGTCCCACGGTAATGGCAATTAGCCACGCGCCTAATGAAATTAAAATTATTTGCCACGGGTCATTAGAAAAAAGTATAGAAAAAATACCCAAAGTTGTATCTCCTTAATAGTCTATGAATTATATTATACCTTATTTTAAGGCGTTTAGCAAATGTTTTTATGCATTTTAAATAATACAAAAAAGCCAAAAACTGTCTAATTTTGGCAGTTATTTTTTTTAGTTTAGCGCCATATTATAAAGTATGAAAATTCTAGTATTTAATAAATGGCAGATTATATTAAGTGCTGTAGTGCTTTTTTTGATGCTTGCGCTTGTTTTTCAGCCCGATATCTATATGGAGTCTTGCTTGCGGGGCTTACTTATTTGGGGTTCGTCAGTATTGCCTGCACTGTTTCCCTTTTTCTTTTTTTCTAGCATCTTAATAAAACTACATACACTAGATATTTTAGGAGAAAAACTAAGCAAGTTTATGCAAAAGGTATTTCACTGTCCTGGTTCAAGCGGTATAATTTATCTGCTTAGTATAATTTCAGGATATCCAGTAGGCGCAAAACTTGCTAGCGAAATGTACGCGTCTGGTGCTCTTACACGAAATCAAGTAGTGCGAGTAAATGCATTTGCTTCCACTTCGGGCCCACTGTTTATTATCGGCTCTGTAGGTGTAGGAATGTTTGTAAATCACACCGCTGGAATTATAATGCTAATATCACATCTTTTAGGTGCGCTATGTAATGGCTTGCTATATCGCAATTATCACTATAAAGAAGAAACAGTTCTGCCACCGCCCAAACCAAAAGTAAGCACGCAAGATATTCTATCTAACACTATGTATGATTCCATTGTATCAATTTTAATAGTTGGTGGATACATTGTCATTTTTAACATATTAATAGACGTACTTTTTAACCTAAATATTTTAACTTCTGTTGGTTCAATTTTTAGTAGCATTTTATCTTTAGTTGGGTTGCCTGAAAGTTTAGGCACGGGGCTAGCAAGTGGTATTTTAGAAGTAACGCGTGGTTGCCTTGATTTATCTCAAAGTAGTGCCAGTCTAAAACTAATCACCGTACTCGGCTGTATGTTGATTTCTTGGGGCGGAATTAGTATTCACTTGCAAGCCCTAACTTTTCTAAGCAAATGTAAAATTAGCGCAGGTTTCTACTTCCTACAAAAATTTACGCAGAGTTTGATAAGTGGCTTGATTTGTTTGATTTTAGTAAGTTTTATACCATTTTAACGCGTTTTTACAGTACTATGCATAGGTATTATGCATATGCATAGTACCTATTTTTAAAGAGTTTTGCTATAAAAATTAATTCAACTTAATTTCAAATATTTTGACAAATAACTATCATTTTATCAATTTACTAACCTACTTTTAAAAGGCAGAAATTATATAAACTTTTCGCTTTTTTTATTTTTATTTAAACTACACAAAGTGTGAAAACTTAGAATAAAATAAAGTGCTAAATTCTTTCCCTTATAACAAAAAAAGGAATAAAAATATTCCTTAATTTTTTCTAAAAATTACAACAATTAGATGTTTCTAGAAGCATATTTTTATTATGATAGCAAACTGCTTTTTTAATTTTTTAATAATTTCATTTTTGCAATTACATTACACCGTAGAATTTTGCAAGACGGTTTTGTAATTCCATATTGTAAAACCTAACACTCTTAATTGGTGATAAAAGATTATTTAAACTAATTAATAATGCGTTAAAGATTTTGAAATTTTGCATATTTACGACTTCAAGCAAGGCATTAATGGTTATGTTTAATTCGTCTAGTCTGTCTGGTTTTATTTTGCTATCAAGATTGATGGTTTCTTTAATTTGGTTTAAAATCATTGTTATATCTTCAAAGAATTGGTCTACATCTTTTTCTTCTACTGCGTTTTCTTCTTCTTTATTCTCTATAGTTTCGGCTTCCGTAGAATTAATTTTAACAACAGAATCTTCGTCCTTTCTCTCTTTAAAGCCTACCCATTCGCACAAATAATCTCTAAAAGGCGTAATTAATTGTTCATTAAAATCACGAAAACTCTCAATTAATGATTCTTCAGGGAAATATTGGCTGATAAACTCCTGTAAGTCTAGTCTTCTGCTATCAAATTCGCTCAACAAACTAAACACAAAGGCAATTACCCTATAAGGTTCGCTAGGCAAAGTTATTCTTGCCTTGCCATCTAGTCCAGTTGTAACTAACTTGCCTAATTCGTTGCTAAAATTATAGCCTACTAGTGCTTCCCCTACAATTTCAACTAACGCAGGGCAAGAAACTACGCTACGCAACACCTTACTAACTTTTGCATCTGCTATAATAATTTTGGAACTCTTTAAATCTTCGCATGCGTCCCAAAATGCTTTGTATTGCTCTGTTAACTCCATTTTTTACTCCTATAATTGCATATTTATACATATTGTAACATATTTTGCATAAAAATAAAAATGATTTTAATATAATTTACAATAAAAAATAAAGTAATTTTTATTTGCCTAAAACTTTAGTTTTGTGATATAATAGCATTGTTTTTAAATTAGGGGGCTTTATTGTGAAATTAGAGTTTAGTAATGACGACTTCCAAACAAAATTAATGCTACTGTATATGTTAGAGCAAATTGAAATACCTTTGACGGAGCAATTTATCCTAGACATATGCACTACTCGTAATGACTGGATAAACTATATGGAATGTGTAAGTGTCTTTCATGATTTGTTGCGTGATGGGTTTATTTATACTCCAGACAATCAGGATAGCAAGCGTTGCCGTTATACTTTAACAGCGAAAGGACGCAGTGCTTTAAGTATTTACTATGAAGAAGTACCTGAGCAATTACGTCAAGCGATAAGTGAATTTTGTAAAAACAATAGAATGTACTTTAAGAGATTGCAAGAGTATGTGGCTGATTTCCGCAAAAACAGCGATGGGACTTATATGGTAACACTGCAAATTATTGAAACTGCCAGTAGCGAGCCTATGTTTGAGATAAAAATCAACTTGCAGACCCGTGCTGATGCTGTGAAAGCCGTTGATATTTGGACAACAAAGGCACCTAGTTTTTACGAATTTGTTTATACTAACATAATTAGTTAAAAATTTTTTAAAAATAGGAGGAATTATGGAAGCGTATAGACCACAAGGTACTTGTGCACGTCAAATTTTATTTGATGTAAATGATAAAGGAATTTTAGTAGATTTGAAATTTTTAGGGGGTTGTGTAGGTGCATTGCAGGCATTAATTCGTTTTGCCGTAGGACGACCTATCGGTGAAATCATTGATATGTGTGATGGAATAAAATGCCAAAATGACACTAGTTGTCCTGAACAACTAGCAATCGCACTTAAAAAATATATTAGAGAGCGCCAACGCGAAGCACTTGGGCTTAATGAAGACATCAAGCAACGTGGACACCCAAAAGTACTACCAACGCATTAATTTAAATTAAATGAAATTTAAATTTAATATAAAATATAAAAACTTACCTAATGCTAGGTAAGTTTTTTCTTTGTCTAAAACCTTTAAAGTTTCTTTTAAAATCTAGGGTAAATTTTGCCGCGTATGTGCTGGTGCTTTGTCTATAAATATTTAATAGCACTCCTATTCCTGCCATAAACATTACTATACTAGTACTCCCCGCGCTCACCAAAGGCAGTGGTAATCCAGTAGGCGGAATTGCACCAGTTACAACTGCGATATTAAGTAAGACTTGTACCGCTAAAATTGTGGTAATACCGATTGCCAAATAGCAACCAAACCTATCTTTTGCGTTTATACCTATTTTGAAACCATAGTAAATTAAGAGAGCAAAAGCGAGCACTACACATATACAACCAACAAAGCCGAGTTCTTCACCTATTATACTAAAGATAAAATCGCTTTCTGAAAAAGGAAGGAAGGAATATTTTTGCCTTGAATTAAACAAACCGACACCAAACCAGCCTCCCGAACCTAGGGAGTAGAGAGATTGAATTAACTGAAAACCTTCCCCTTGCGGACTCGCCCACGGGTCAAGAAAGGCAAGTAACCTTTGCAACCTATACGGCTCTAAAATAATTAACACTGGTATTAATGCAACCGCAGGAATGGCTAGTAATAATAAATGTTTTAGTCGCATTCCGCCAACCAAAAGCATTGTAAGCATAAGTAGCCCGACACAAATTGTAATAGACATATTTGGCTCTAGAATAATAAGTAAGCACATTAGCCCGCCCGCACAAATTACTGGCAACGCCCCCCTAAAGGTCGTCATTTTATCTTTAAAACGTGCCATATAAGTAGCGGCAAAGATTATAAAACAAAATTTTGCTATTTCACTAGCCTGAAAACTAAACGCACCAAAGCCTATCCAACGTTTTGCACCGTATGACTCTATTCCTATTCCTGGAATAAATACAATAAGTAAAACCACTATTCCTAGCCCTAATGCAATAAGCCAAAACTTTTTAAGTATTTCATAATCAATAAAATAGCAAAGAACCATTACCGCAATGCCTAAAATAACGCCTATGATTTGTTTGGTCGTAAAAAACATTGCATCGCCATACAACCTTTCGGCATTATAATTTGAAGCGGAATGTACCATAATAATTCCAAAAATGGCAATTCCTACGGTCAATAAAAACACAGGCAAGCAAAATTTGTGCGGTCCGCGATAAAAAATATTAAATTTCACCATTCAACTCCGAAACTAAATTACAAAAATACTTACCCCTTTCTTCAAAATTTGCAAATTCGTCAAAACTAGCACATGCGGGACTGAGCAAAACCACTTCGCCTTGTCTTGATTTGTCCTTTGCAAAATTAAACGCATCATAAAATGTATTACTTAAATGAACTTTATTAAATTTAAACTTTTTGCAAGTTTTATAAATCTTTTTACCTGTTTGTCCAAAAGCGACAATCTCAACAACATTCTTAGGCATTTGTTTAATCAAATTATCAAACTTTTCGCTCTTATCACTTCCACCTAACAATAGCCAAAGGGGTTCAGTAAAGCATTTTAATGCTACCAAAACAGAATCGGTATTTGTCGCTTTAGAATCATTGTAAAATTTTACGCCGTTGCATTCCCCCGCAAATTCAATTCTATGACTAGGTGTTATTAATGTAGGAATTGCCTTTTGTATATTAATAGGCGCGACACCCGCACTTACTGCCATACCTACGGCGCACAAAAGATTTTGTAAATTATGCTTGCCTTTTGGTTGAAATTCGTCTAAATCGGCTATAAAATTAACCTTATTATTTTCGTTCTTAAAAATTTTATTTTCTTTTATATATAATCCATTCTTGTTTTCTGGTAATTCTTCTAGGCTAAAAAACTCCACGTTTTCTCTATTCTCTGCTAGATTTTTAACCAAAGCATCGTCATAATTTAGGAAGATTTTTCCGTTTTTGTCTACACAGTCTAGAATTTTTTGCTTTGTTTTAAAATATTCATTAAAATTTGCGTATCTATCCAAATGATCTGGTGCGATATTTATAAAGCCAGCACAATTAAATTTTAGTCCAGTACAGTATTCTAGTTGAAAACTACTAACTTCTAAAATTACCTTATCACTAGGCAAGATTTTTTCAACTTCACTACTTAGTGGAGTACCAACATTTCCTAACAAATGAGTATTCATTCCTGCTGTTTTTAATATTTGATTTAAAAAATTTACTGTGGTAGTCTTTCCGTTTGTCCCCGTTACGGCATACATAGGAGCATTACAAAAATGACTAGCAAAAGCAAGTTCGCCTATGACTTTGATTTGATATTTTTCTATAAGTTTTAACTCTTTTTTATTTAGTTTTACACCTGGACTAAGTACTATGCACAGTACTATGCATAGTGTTTTTGCGCATAATTTGTCTATTATAATGGCTTTTTCATTGATTAAGCCCATTCTAACCAACTCTTTGGTTAAACCTTCTTTTTTATCATAAATATAGACTATTTTGCCCTTGTTTAGTAAAAAATTTGCTACTGCTATACCGCTCCTGCCCAAACCGATAACTAAATAATTTTCTTTCAAAAGTACCGCCCCCCTATAGTAAACTTAAAATAACTGCAATTACCCCCGCAATTATTGTTATTACTATATATATGGCGACAATTTTAGTTTCATTCATACCTTTTTGCTCAAAATGATGATGCAGTGGGGCCATTAGAAATACTCGTCTTTTGGTGCGTTTGTAATGAAGGACTTGAATCACTACGCTGACCGCACTCATTACAAACACGATACAAAGTATCGGCAGTAATAATGTCCAACCAGAAAATACTGCTAGACTCGTTATCAAGCCACCTAAGGCTAGCGAGCCAGTGTCCCCCATAAATACTTTTGCTGGGTAACTATTAAAGCACAGGAAGGCAAGCAAACCGCCCGCAGTCGTTGCGCCCGCTATTCTTAAGTTGCCTAGTTGTTCCGAAATATCTATTGCCCCGCCGTTTGCTAATAGTTGCGCATCAGTAATTCCTAAGATTACTACCAAAAATACAAGCATTATAAAACTTGTCCAGCCTGCCAGTCCGTCTAGCCCGTCGGTTAAGTTTGCCGAATTCGTCATTGCCAAAAATACAAAAATTACAAAAGGTATTATCCACCAGTCTATATCAATTGAGCCACCCCACGGCAAGTACATTACTGAACCCACGATGCCACTATAATACATATAAAAGCCAACAATTACAGCAATACCTACTTGACCGATTACCTTTTGATAGGCACGCAAGCCTAAATTCTTATGCGTGTGAACTTTTATAAAATCGTCTAAAAAACCTAGCAAGCAGTAACTAAAAAACACACCTAGTGCTACATACATTACAGTTGCGTGACCGCGGGCAAAAATTAGGCTGACTATAATTGCAGGTAACACAAAAATCAGTCCACCCATTGTAGGTGTACCTTGTTTATCCTTATGTGCAGTTACATATTCTAAAATTTCTTGTCTAGCCCCTACTTTTTTAGCCAGTTTAATTACAAATGGCGCAAGTAGTACACTTACTAAAAAAGTGGCTAAAAAAGCAAGGAGAACAATTATCATTTAACAGCCTCTATTTGCAATTTTTGGTATTCTGTCTTTACGGTTTCGCTATCGCTATATGGTATTTTTTTGCCCTTAATGTCTAGATAATCTTCTGCGCCTTTCCCCGCGATAACAGCCACGTCGCCTTTATCTAATCTACCTAATACATAATTTATTGCCTTTTTGCGATTTGTTATGCAAATATATTGATTTGTTATATCTTTTATGCCTGCTTCTACGTCTTTTACAATCATATCAGGGTCTTCAAAACGTGGATTATCACTAGTGATTACCGTAAAATCTGCTAATTCGCCACTAATTTTACCCATTATAGGACGTTTACCCGTATCTCTATTACCGCCACAACCAAACAACGAATATACTTTGCCCGAGCAGACTTTTCTCACGCTGGACAAAATATTACTCAGCCCGTCTGGCGTATGTGCGTAATCTATTACAACATATGCGCCATTCGGTAATTTCATAACATTAAATCTGCCCGCCACGAAATCCATAGTACTTAGCCCCATTTTTATTGCCGTTTGCGGCACGTCTAAACAATCACAGGCGGTTGCCGCTGCCAGAGCATTATAGACGTTAAATTCACCGATTAGCCTAGTATTAATCGCTTGCAAATTGTCTTCGTCATTTAAGAAGAATGTTGTGCCGTTTAGTGAATATTTAATATTTGTAGCAAAGCAGTCGGCTGGTTCTTTTAACCCGTAACTTTTTACTTCTATATCTTTATTTTTATTCAAAACTAAATCTAGACCGACTTTATCATCTACATTCACTACACCTATTTTACAAAACTTAGAACTAATAAAAGATTGCTTTGTCTTTGCATAGTTTTCAAATGTTTTAAAAAAATCTAAGTGGTCTTGCGTAACGTTAGTCAGCACGCCCACGTCACAAACCACACCTGCCATTTTGTCTAAGGCTATTGCGTGCGCACTTACTTCCATAACGACTGTATCCACTCCGCTATCTACCATTTGTCTAAAAATTTTGTGCAGTTCTATTGAATCTGGCGTAGTAAGTGTGGCGGGGTGTTTTTCTTGTCCTATCATTACTCCTATTGTGCCGATTACTCCTACTCTATGCCCTGCCATTTCCAAAATATTTTTTATCATATAGGTGGTAGTAGTCTTACCGTTTGTCCCCGTAATTCCCACAAGTTTAATTTTATCACGTGGGTGGTCGTAAAAATTTTCTGCGCACAAGCCTACAGCGTACCTAGTATTTTCAACTACAATTTGTGGAATATCTAAGTCCAGTTTATGTTCTACAACAATTGCACTAGCGCCTTTTTCTATTGCTTGTTTTGCAAAAGTATGCCCGTCTACGTTTAGCCCGTTGATACAGAAAAACAAACCGCCTTTACTTAAATTGTTTGAATCTATACTCAAATTTGTAATATCTAAATTTAAATCATCATCACTTATAAAATTAACATTTTTTAAAATTTTACTTAGTTTCATTTTAACCCCTTTTTTATTATACAAAAGAAAATTGCAATTTAACCCTAACCGCAAAAGAAGTCAAAAAACTACGTTTTTAGCATAATTATTGCACCAGCAAACAACATTTCGCCAGCAGGGACACTTTGCCACGTAACAAATCCGCCTTCGCCGTCAATTTCAAACTCTAATTTAATTTTCTTCAACGTGCTAACTGCTTGCGTAATAGACATTCCTATAAGATTAGGCACTTCTATATTTGGTTCTAATTTTTCTAAATCTTCATTTAAGTTAGTAGGCGCGATATTTTTATAAGTAAAGATGCCACTAAAAATTTGTTTTGCATATGGGGCTGCCACCATACTTCCATAATAAACGCCCGTACCAGGTTCATCTACGCATAGTAGCAACACGTACTCTGGGTCTTCCACTGGATAACAACCTATGAAACTAGAAACATACTTTCCGCTAGCAACATGGCCGTCTTCATACTTTTGCGCTGTACCCGTTTTACCACCTATCCTGTAACCTGGTACGAAACTATATAGCCCCTTGGTGCTAACCACTTGTTCCATAAGCATAGATAACTGCGAACTTACTTCTTTATCAAGCACTTTTCTAATAGCGACAGAGCCAAATTCACGAGTTACGCCGTCAGCACTGGTAATAGACTTCACAAAATGCGGTTGATACAACGTGCCATTTAATAGTCCGCAAACACTGGTAATCATCTGCAACGGAGTAACTGCAATTGCTTGCCCAAATGATATACGCGCCAAATCTACATTTTTTATATTATTTATATCCATCATAATGCCCGAACTTTCGCCATAGAAATCAACGCCAGTCGCTTGACCTATACCGAATTTTTCTAGGTATTCATACAACTTTTCCTTGCCGAGTCTTAATCCTAAGTCCATAAAAACACTATTGCAACTGTTACACAGCCCTTCTACAAGTGTTTGGGAACCGTGCCCAGACGTACGCCAACATTTAATTTTTTCACCGTCAACTATTCTATAACCTGGGTCATAAAATTTTTCGTCTAGTGAAGTTATACCTTCGCTAAGGGCGGCTGAAATTGTAAAAAGTTTAAACGTACTACCTGGCTCATACACGTCAACTATATTTATATTTTTGCTATATGCTAGCAATTTTTCAACATCATCGCGTGGTGGATTATTTAAATCAAAACTAGGCTTAGACACCATTGAAACAATTTCGCCATTTTTAGGATTCATTATAATAGCAGTGACACCTTTTGCCTGTTGCTCCTCTAACGCCTTTTGCGCTACGTCTTCTAAAATCTGCTGAATTTCCACATCTATTGTCAAAGTTATGTCGCACCCTGCAATTCCTGGAATATAACTCGTCGTAGCATTTGAAAGTTCTACACCTGTAATAGTACTCTCAGTTAAAGTTTGCCCGTCTGTACCTGTCAAAAAATTGTTGTAATACGCTTCTAGTCCCGCTTGCCCTACATTGTCAATCGTGGTAAAGCCTAAGACTGATGTCAACAAGTCATTATAAGGGTATTGCCTTGTGCTTGTTTCACTTAAATAGATTCCGTCAAGGTTTGCAGATAAAATTTCTTTAGCGACATTTGAGTCCACTTGCTGAGCAATCAAAGTTTCGCTGACGTTAGTTTTCGTAACCTTTTCGTAAACCGTGTCGTAATCTAAATTTAAGTAGTTACACAGAGTTTGAGTTACTGCTTCAGGGCTTTTTACATTGCTCCCCCTGACGTATACATTAAAACTAGTATAACTGCTTGCCAAAATGTTGTTATTTGTATCTAGAATTTTGCCACGCAAACCTGAAATAGGCAAATCTCTCGTCCACTGGCTGATAGCTCGCATTTGCAAATCTTCACCTTGAATAATTTGGACAAAAAATAGTTTGCCGATTATGCAGAGAAAAAGAAAGGCTATTATACAAATAATGCATAATAGTCTCTTTTGTAAACTTGTGATAGTAAATTTTTTAATCATTCCGCCTCCAAAATCTACCTACCAAACAAATATGAAATAAAATCTGATAACTTATTAAAGAAATTGTTGCTTGTGGTAATGTCTATATCGTTCGTAGGCGAAATGTCTACTGTCGTCCCACCTTCCATAGACTCCATACCGTCAGGCACATAACCCGAACCACTAGAAATGCTACCTTGCAATCCATCTAACTCCTGTTCTTGCTGAGCGAGTGCACCTTCGCTCATATCCACCTGCCTATCAATAGAACCGATTGCCAAAGCATTACAAATTATCAAACCGAGTAGCAAAACAGCACAACAGGCACCCGTAGAAATCCAAAGTTTCATTCTAGACGAAATTTTCTTAGATTTTTTTGTAGTTTCACCTTTATCTTCGTATGCTTTTATCTCAATAGTTGGGGTTTCAGGTGTTTCTACGACGTCTTGATAAGTCTCTTTGTGTAAATTCTTTTCACGTAGTTTTGTTAAACTATCACTATCGCCAAAGAATGGATTTGCTACGCCATTTGGCTTAGTCTCCGTCTTTGAAATTGCCTGTCTGTCTATTTCGTCATAAACTTTGTTAAGATTTTCCGCCTTGTGAGAATTATCAAAACGACTTACTTCTCTCTCTATCTCAGTAGGTTTTTCTTGCGGAATGGTGTTTTGTTCTACTCTTTTATCAATCAAGTCCGTTACATTTGTTTGTGTAGGTCTCTCTAAAGTCGTAGTCGTCGTATTATTTTCGTCAAATTTAAAAGACATAATAATATACTCTCCCTTTTTTTATTTTAGACTAGATTTTCTCTAAAACTCGTAATTTTGCACTATGTGAACGTGGATTTATTGTTAGTTCGGCTTCATTTGGTAAAATAGGCTTTTTGTTTATTAATTTCACTTCTGCTTTGTGGTGGCAAGTGCAAACAGGCATTTTTTTATCGCAAATGCAGTCGCTAGATAACAGTTTATACGCTTCCTTTACAATTCTATCTTCCAAAGAGTGAAAGGTTATGATTGCCAACCTTCCACCTTTATTTAGATTTTTTCGTACACAATTTAGTATAAATTCTCGTAAACCGTCTAACTCGCCATTTACTTCAATTCTAATGGCTTGAAAAATGCGTTTTGCGGGGTGTCCGCTTGATTTTTTAGAAAATGGAACACATTTTTTCACAATGTCTGCAAGTTGCTGAGTGGTTACAATCGGTGCAATTTGTCGTGCCTTTACTATTGCATCTGCAATTTTTTTTGAAAATTTTTCTTCGCCATATTCAAAAAATATTCTAGTTAAATCTTCTTTGCTATATTCATTTACTACCGTCTCGGCATTCACCTTTGCGTCCGCGTCCATGCACATATTTAGCGGGCCGTCATTTATGTAACTAAAACCCCGTTCTGCATTATCTATTTGGTAACTACTTACCCCTAAATCAAGTAAAACACCGTCAAGCCCTAGTATACCATTTTCCTGCAAAAACTTTTCGTAATTTTTGAAATTATCGTGCACAAAATAAACTTGTCCAGCCGATTTTACACGAGTTTTGGCAAAATCAATCGCTTCTTTATCCAAATCAAAGCAAATTAGCTTTCCGTCATTATTTAATTTAGATGCAATAATAGAACTATGTCCGCCCCCGCCCAAAGTGCCGTCCATATATACGCCGTTTGGCTTGATATTTAAGGCATCAATACATTCATTAAGTAGTACTGATGTGTGTTTAAATTCCATTTTTGCACCCCCTTTTATTTACACTTCACAAACTAAGGTTAGTTTGCAATCTACCTGGTTTGTGTTTGTATATTGCAAAATGCTTCGCTTTTCGCAATATGCTAGTTGTTGTTACTATTCACTTCACAAACTTCGGTTAACTTACAGTTAACCTGATCGCAACTAGTTAAATAATACTTAATGCCGTTTTGTTCTAAGTAGAGTTTGCAACGGCAGTTTTTGCCGTGCAAGTGTCCGTAAACCACGTAATCAACTTTGTATTTTTCGCATAATCTAGTAAAATCTGATGGCAACATCTTAGCATTAAATGGTGGATAATGTATCATTACAATTGCTTTGTCATTTGGCTGTCTTTTCTTTTCTAAATCTTGCAGGGCGAGTTCCAGCCTAATAACTTCGCGTTTGTAAATTTTTTCGTCATCGGCGTCTTTAAACTTACCCTCTATCTCGGGAACTGTCCACCCACGAGTACCGCAAATTACCACCCCATCAAAACGAATTGCGTCATTTTGCAGAGCGTATCGGCCTTCGCCTAACATCGCACGCACTGCGGAAATAGATTTCCACCAGTAATCGTGATTGCCACGCGTAAAAATAATTTTGCCTGGTAATTGTGAGATTACGTCTATATCGGGTTGAGCTTCGTGAACGTGCATTCCCCAACTGATATCCCCTGGAATCAGCACTAAGTCGTCAGGAGTAACTTTCTGTAACCAGTCTGCTTTAATTCGCTCAAAGTGGTTTTCCCAACCTGGCCCAAAGATATCCATAGGCTTTTTAACCACGGTAGATAAATGCAAGTCGCCTATTGCAAAAACTTTCATACACTTCTCCTTCTTTAATATTTTATAATTTTTTGCAAATTAAAGCAAGTAAAATGCTTTTAAATATTAATAAAATTGTATTAAAAAGAGCAAATTCAAGCATAAATATACATTTTTTAACACTTTTTATACAAAAATTAAAAGTCCCCTTGTTAAAAGAGAACTTTTAGTAGAGATAAACCTTACGAAAATTTTGTCTAATTATTGTTGTTGTTTATGTTGATTGGGTTGTTTGAAGGGAACAAAGGCATTTCAAAGAACCCTTGGCAAACGTTGGTTGAGAATTCTTGGCATTGTGGAATGTGGCAGTAGCCGTAACTTGGTACCAAAAGTTCAGTTTCTGCAACAATCTTAATAATAAGCATTACACAACCTTCAACCGTGATAATGTCGCCGTCAAAAGTACCTTGTGCTATAATCGCGCTAGCCACTACTTCCACCTTGTATGGAACAATAGATGCTTGCGGCAAAAATAGTACTACGTCTTGAGGCAGTGAAATTACGCCAGTTGCAACACCTTGTACGTTGTTTGCGTCAGTATAAACAATTTCAACAGGAATATTAGCAATAGCAGATATGTGCGCAAAGTTTGGCCTGTCTTGGAAACGCGTAATAGTTACATCGGTCAAAGTCGGGTCAATAGTTGTGCTTGATTGCCCAGAAACAAAAGTCAGCGGTTGTGTTGGGTTTGCAGGCGTAAAGTTTGTTAGCTGAATTTGTGTATCAGTGATGTGTTGCTGTTTTAAACAGGCATCAAAAACTTTTTTAACCTGTATACAAACCTTTTCGCATAGACCACGAGTAGGATTACCGTTGATTGGTCCTGGAATCTGCTCTGTCCTAATACCAGAGAAAAAAGACATTTTAGTACCTCCATAAGATTTGCCCGTACATTATAGAGTATGATTGCACTTTGAAAAAAGTTAAAAAATTGTGTGTAACTTTATACAATAATTAAGATTTTCAATTACAACTAAAAAAAGAGCGGTTGCTCTTTTTTAGTTGTTTGGTGGCTTACCCGATTTGTTATTTTGTTTAAAATAGAATTTATATTTTCATTTTTAACTATTATCTAAATCTTCATTTATATCTTCATTGGTTATTTTTGTAAATTTGGCTATTATTAGTTTGCCTTCATAGGCAGAAACGTTGATTGTAATTGCGTCGCTGTTGCCGAATTCTTCTAGTTTTGTTTCAACTCCGTTCTCTATTATATACCAGCCGTCAAAGGTATAACCTGAGTAGCAAATTGCGTTAAGGGTTACTTGTGTCGTATCGTCTATCTCTCCTTCATAACCGCCCATTCTTACTTGCCCGCCACCTATTGCAGTTACTCCTACACCTTCTATAAGACTGTTAGAGAATACTGCAGTTATGGCGGTAGTTTCGGTTATCGTCATTGATAGTGGGTTGTCATAATTATAAGTTGTGCCACTTGCGGTGGTTATCTGCCAGTACAAAAATGCACAGTTTGCTTTTGGTACGGCTATTACATTATTTAGGGTTATATCTCCATTCATTAAAGTTTCGTAATAATTGTCTGTAAGTTCTCCATTAATAAGTATCTGCCCCAAACTTGCATCAGTGGTTATTGTTAGGCTTGCTATAACTTGAAAGTTGTTATTAGTGAATTTAGTACTGTCATCATTGTCTATAATTCGTATATTATTTAGACTAGTACTGTCTTTTACCCAGTATGTTACTGTACTTGCATTTCCATTAAAAGCATAACGTCCTATATAATCATCCGATGTGTTATTCTGTATATCATTGTAAAAATACACATTATTTAAACTGCTACAATTATAAAACGCATTATTTCCTATACTCGTTACACTATCGGGAATGGTAATACTAGTTAAACTGCTACAACTAGAAAACGCAGAATTTCCTATACTGGTGACACTATCGGGAATTGTAATTTCAGTTAAACTGGTGCAACCATAAAACGCAGAATTTCCTATACTCTCACATTGACTATTCTCAGTAAAGTTTACTGTTACTATCTTTGGAGCATACAAACTACTATAAGGATAAAACAAATATGCTGGTATTCTAGTTACATTCGCTCCTATGTTTACTGTTATTCCTTCTCCGTCTTTTCCTGTATTGTAAAATACACTATTACCAGACGATAAATCATTCATATTCGTTGCGTTAAAGTTGATTTCAGTTAAAGCGGTACAATTATAAAACGCACGTTCTCCTATACTTGTTACACTATTTCCTATTGTTGCACTGGTTAAACTGCTACAATTAGAAAACGCATATTCTCCTATACTCGTTACACTATCTGGTATTATTATTTCAGTTAAACTGCGACAACTAGAAAACGCATATTCTCCTATACTCGTTACACTATCGGGAATTGTAATTTCAGTTAAACTGCGACAACTAGAAAACGCAGAATTTCCTATACTGGTTATACTATTTCCTATTGTTAAACTTTGTAAATTGCTACAACCAGAAAACGCAGAATTTCCTATGCTGATGACATTTTCTGGAATTATTATTTCGGTTAAACTGCTACATCTATAAAACGCTGATTCTCCTATACTCTTACACTGGCTATTCTCGGCAAACGTTACTTCTGTTATGTTTTCAGAATGATAAAACAATCCAGCTGGTATTCTCTCTACATTCGCCCCTATGTTTACTACAAGTTCCTTTCCTTCTCCTCCTACTTTATAGAAAGGATAATCATTCAATCTACCACTAGCTACCACATCGTCCATATTAATTGCGTTAAAATTGATTTCAGTTAAACCACTACAACTTTCAAACGCACTTTTTCCTATACTAATTACACTATCGGGAATTGTTATGCTGGTTAAACGGGTATAAGACCAAAACGCTCCTCCAGCTATTACATCAACACCCGTTAAATCATAACTTGTAATATTAGTATTTGGAGCTTTTATCATGTAAGTTTTAGTCCCATCACTAGATTGTGCTTGTCCATTGTGATTGTTTCTTATATCAGTTAACCATGGAGTATTTGAAAATGCATTATATCCTATTTCTGTTAAATCATTACCTAACAGTATTGTCGTTAAACTGGTACAATTACCAAACGCATAATCTCCTATACTGGTGACACTATTAGGAATTGTTATTTCAGTTAAACTATCACAACTATAAAAAGCATATTCTCCTATACTGGTTACTTGATTTCCTATAGTTACGCTGGTTATTGCTTGACCATAAAAAACACCTGCTCCTATACTTGTCACTGTATCCAGTACTATATCACCACCAGTAAATAATACTCCATTTAAATATAAATTATCTGCATAATATAATGAATTTGCTTCCCTATTACCAAAATCTATACTTACCCAGGCATTTATATCTCCGGAATAGTACACATCAGTTAATCCGCTACAACCATTAAACGCATAATTTCCTATACTCGTTACACTATTTCCTATCGTTATACTTGTTAAACTGCTACAACTAGAAAACGCAGAACTTCCTATACTGGTTACACTATCTGGAATGATTATGCTTGTTAAATTGCTACAATTAGAAAACGCAGAATTCCCTATACTGGTTACACTGTCTGGTATTATTATCTCAGTTAAACTGCTACAATATGAAAATACAGAAGTTCCTATACTCTCACATAGGCTTCCCTCTGCAAAGTTTACTGTTACTATCTTTGGAGCATCAGAACTACCGTATGGGCTAAACAAATATGCTGGTATTTTAGTTACACTTTCTCCTATGTTCACTGTTATACCTGTACCGTCTTGCCCTGCGTAGGAGAATACATAATTATAAGATGATAAATCGTTCATATTCGTTGCGTTAAAGTTGATTTCGGTTAAAGCGGTACAGTTATAAAATGCGTAATTACGTATTGTTGTTATACTAGATGGTATAGTGATACTTGTTAGGGTAGTTTTATTTGCAAAGGCGCCTGTACTTTCATAACCGCCTGCTATGGTGGTGACCGTGTAAGTAGTGTCGCCATTAACTACCGTTTCAGGGATAACTACTGTGGTAGAGCTACCAGAGTATCCACTTACACTAACGGTTAAATCAGTGGAACTAAGAATTGTATATTCTAGTCCGTTAGTATCTGTAAAGTCTGCGGCTAGTGCTGGCACGTTTAACTGCTCATTTCCTTGTTTACTTATAAGTAGCCCTGCTGTGACACCGCCCGCCACAAGCAATGAAATCGCTATTATACTTATTATTGTATAAACTTTATACTTGCTAAATAATTCCTTAAATGCCATGACATACCCCCTGCGCTTGCGTGGAAACGCAAGCGAATTGAAAATTGAAAATGAATGCTAAGAATAATTAATGATTATTATTATTCATTAGTATCTTTTTTCTTTGCTGTTTTTATCTGACTAAGTATGATATCTTTTATTATACACTAAACTCATTGTAAAAAACTAATGATTTTATGTAGTTTGCCTAAATTTTTTATTTTTATTTATTAGTTAAAACTAATTGCCTATCAAGATTAATTAGAAAAACAATTCAATTTTTTATTATATTTTAAAAATAGTTAAAATTGAGTTTTTTAGAATTCCCTTCATTACGTAATTTGCTCCATTTTTTGTTGTTTTAGTGTATTTTATAGAATGATATTCCATAATCAAGAATATCATTCCATATTTTAGCATAATTTAGTAAAGTTTGCAACAAAATACTGTAATGTGATTACACGTTTTTTGAGAAATTTTGATATAAAATAAAAGTATGGATAATAAAATGGTTAATTATAGGCAATTTTTAATAGATAGATTGGGTTATTTTAGGACAAAAGCAAAGTTATCTTGCCGAGAATTGTCCCTAATGCTAGGGTTTTCCGAAGGATATATTACAAAATTTGAAAAAGGTGCGTTTAGCATACCTGCTGAAGTCTTGCTAGAAGCGATTTCTATTTGTGGCACAACTCCCGAAGAATTTTTTAGCACTAATATTTCTAACTTTGCCGAGCATAAAGAACTTAATTCTCAATATGATAAACTCTCCCCCGAAAGCAAACAAAACATTTTAGATATAATGAAAAATTTAAAATAAAATCAATAAAAAGTTAAAGACAAAAACCACGGAACGACTCCGTGGTTTTTACAATAATACAAAATTTTATAAGTAAAAATTTAGTAAATTAACTTTTCTAAAAATAAACAACAAGCATATACCCTAAAAATACACCCTATTACAAATGTTAAATTTCTTTCCCATATCAAAAAAACGCAAGAGATTTCCCCTTTTAGAGAACAAATCTTGCGTCTTTTTTTATTTACTATTTGCCTTATTTATTAAATTTCTCACTACTAATTATTTGACTTTATCAAAATCGCACGATAATTTTGAACTACACTCCAAAAGTTAAACGTTTTTAAAGATGCGGTTCTAAATTCAATGGATTTTTATGAATAATACAAAAATTTTATAAGCAAAAGTTTTTAAATTACTAAACTAAATTTTTTACTTTATTTTTCTAGCATTTTCCTAAATTCTTTATAGCAAAACACAAAATTTTTTATAGCAATATACAAATAATACCGCCGCGGCCTTCGTTTACGATACGAGTTAGGGCTTTACGCATTTTCTTTTGCGCTTCCACTGGCATTGAGTTGATTTTGCTACTAATTCCGTCTGTCATAAGTTGATGCATAGTTTTACCGAAGACGTTTGCTTCCCAAATTCCTGTTGGGCTAGATTGTGCTTGCGTATTTAAAAACTGCACTAAATCTTGCGATTGTTGTTCCGTGCCTACGATTGGGTTGATTTCTGTTTCCAAATCTACACGCATAATGTGCAGGCTCGGTGCTGTTGCCCTAAGTTTCACTCCCCAACGATTTCCGCCTTGCTTTACGATTTCGGGTTCTTCCAACTCCAAATCTTCAAACGCAGGTTGCACGACTCCATACCCCGTTTCTTTTACTTGCTCTAATGCATCTTTTAACTTATCGTACTGCACTTTTGCCGTAGCGAGCGAACGAATTTGCGCGATAAGTTCAAAATCATTATTAATCGGCATATCACACTGCGCACTCAAAACTTTATAGAATAAACCTTCTTTTGGCACTAAATCAAACAAAATCTTGCCTTCGCCCATTTCCACACTTGATAGCACAACAGGCTCAAAGCGTTCGCTATTTTCAAACAAGACCGAGCCTTTATCAAAGTCGCCTATTTTGGTTACATTTTCACTGACGCGTTTTAATTCGTCTGTAACTTCGGTAATGATTTCATTATCAAATGGCAAAGCAGTAATCCACTGTGGCATATTGAGTTCCACCCCTACCATAGGGAATTCTTGCAAAACTTTATCAAAAATATTTGCCACGTCCTTTTGGTCTAAGGTAGAAACATTCACCGCTAGCGTACTTACGTTGTATTTTTGTTGCAACTGCGATACTAATTCTTTGGTCTCGCTTGATTTAGGGTGTGCTGAATTCACCACAACTACAAAAGGTTTATTATACTCGCGCAATTCACGAACGAGCCTTTCTTCAGCAGGGACATATGCTAGTCTATTGATATCGCCGAAACTCCCGTCGCTCGTTAGCAAGATTGCCACAGTGCTATGGTCTGCCACGACTTTGTGCGTGCCCATTTCGGCGGCCTGTTCAAAAGGCATTTCTTCGGGTGACCACGGAGTCTTAACCATTCGTGCTTTGCCGTCTTGCGTGTGTCCTTGTGCCCCAGCCACCAAATAGCCTACGCAATCTATCATACGCACGTTTGCCAGTACATTATTCCCCAAATCAACACGCACTGCCTGTGCTGGCACAAATTTAGGTTGCGTTGTCATTATAGTTGTGCCGTCTGCGCTTTGTGGTAGTTCGTCTAACGCACAGGCTTTTAGGTTGTCATTAGAAATATTAGGTAAGACAAACTGCTCCATAAATTTGGTAATAAAAGTTGATTTACCCACTCTCACGGGCCCAACAACACCTACATACAAATCACCGTTTGTACGAGTGGCGATGTCGTGATATATATCATAAGGGTTCATATCCTTTTCTCCTTTAATAAATACTACCCTTAATCTATGCTAGCCGATTTCATATTATGACACCACCAAAATCTTTTTAATATAAAAAACGAAACATACGCTGTAAACGATATGTTTCGCTTTAAAACTAAATTGAGTTTTATTTTTTATTCTGTTGTGGTATTATCAGTGCTGTCGTCTTCAGTTTCTAAGTAGTCTTCTTCTAGCAATTTACCGATAAAGTGCGTATAAGGATTGCCCGCATCGTCAGTAACGCCTGCTGAGTAAGTTACGTAATGCATATAATAATTATTAGTGTATTGTACAAAGAAATAAATATTGTCGCCGTCTACGTCAAAGTTGTTAGCGATATCTGCCTTTGGAGTAACATCGCTAGGTATCATGAGTTCGGCAGTTTGGTTTGCCTGCGTGTAATCTATTCTATATAAATTACTACTACTAATATAATACATGTATTGGTCGGTAACTTCCACAATTTCAGAAACGACGTCAGAAGTCAACACAGTGATACCTACATCACTGTTAGCCTTTTTAAAATAAGTGTTTGTGCCGTCAGTGTAAATTATTGCTGGGCCGTGATTGCTCGCTACCAAAGCATACTCAGTAATATTTGCACTAGAACCTACAGATTGTTTGCTAACAAAAGTAGTGTTCGTCTTGAATGTTCCGTCAGTGTTTGCGCTAATACTCATTGCAGAAATTTTTGTTGGAAAACCTGGTGTGCCCGCATCTGTAATTAAACAATATAAGTATCTGCCGTTTGTATTAATGATTTCGTAAGTAACATTTTCTTGTGATAATACGGTTGAAGTTTCCTTTGTAGCAAGATTATATGCTTTTAAAACTGCACCTGTTATGTTTTCGTTTTCAAATGGTTCGGTAAAGTAAATATAGTTATCAATTGCATTTATAGGACTGTTGCTGTTTGCGTAAACTGGTGAACTAGCGCTGTGTGCGTGCTCTGTTACGGTCGTGCGAGTCACATCTTCGCCGTCAATTGTGTTAACTACTAAAGTTTCGCCGTCTAAAATGATTTGGTAAACTATGTCGCCTATTCGATACATAGAAAGAGAAACTTCACTGTTGTCGCTAATTGTCTCGTACAACAAGTCATTAGAACCACTCCTGTCAAGTGGTGTGCGGTAGTATTGTAATTGAGAAGTAAGCACGTTACCGCTATTGTCTTTCTTGTTATTTGGTGTTGTGTAGTAAAGGTAGTCGCCAAAAATGTAAAGGTCAGAATATTCAAAGCCCGCAACCTTAGGAACAACGATATCAACATCGTTTATCTCTTGGGTTTCGTCAACTACTCTATTGCCATCTTCGTCATACTCAACGTTAGTTTCAACCACTTTGCCATCAGTTAATTTTACGCGGTAAATAGCAGATTGGTCAATGTCACCGTATTTGTTTGTTTCACCCACACTAGAAGTGTCAATGTAGCCGTTTACAAAATAAAGGTAATCGCCTTTTTGCACTGTCAGCCCACCATTCCCATACACTACATCATCTGCATTTGGATTGTCGTCAAATCTACCCAAACCACCACAAGCTGAAAAGCAAAAAGTGATAACAAGTAGCATCATAACAGCCAAACCGATTTTTAAAATTGTCTTGCTTAAAGATTTAGTAATAGTCATCTAGCATCTCCTTGATTAATTTAACAAATAAAAGAATATAAACATATATTACCATTAAATATGATTTTAGTCAATTATTTATAATCAATAAAAAGGAAAGAATTATGAAAAAATTTGATTTTGATACTGGTTTTGTAAATACCCCGCCCGTAACAACTCAGAGCAACACTACCGAGAACAAAAGCACTTTCCCCTTAGAACAATTATTGCAAATTTTACCCAAACTAAACCTAAATGGAATATTAAATATATTTTCAAATAAACAAAATCAAAATAATTCGGCGCAAGAGCAACAAGTAGAAGAAAGTTTTGTACCTACTCAAAATTTTATGCGCACTCAAAACCTTTATGAAGCACAGAAAAACATTCAAGAACACAGGTATATAGTTAACGCAATTCGTACGAATAACAAGAAGGAATAACTACATAAAAAATTATAATTTTTAGGTATTATGCAGGTACTATGCACTACATTTTGCGCAGAGTAGTACCTTTTAAATTGGGAAAAAGTGAAAATACTAAATTTATGCTTAATTTAGGTAAAACAAGTTTTGAACTGGCATTTAGTAAAATTATTTTTATAATATGCCCTATTTTTATTATTGCAAAATCTTTTTGATTTGAATTTTTATTGTTAATTAAAAAATAACGTGTCAACAATTGTTGACACGTGCTGTAGAATCATTTTTTTTATATATTATTGATTCTCTGTTTTGTTGTAAATGTTACTATTAACTTGTAGAAAATGCAAAAATTAGTGATTTTTTAACTATTGTTTAAATCGCTATTTTGAAATGCAGTTCATTTTTAAATGCTTTTTAGATTTACTTTAAAGTACGTGTCAACAATTGTTGACACGTACTTTATAACTTGCACTGTATTAAAAAATAAATTTATATTGCTATACATAGATATTGATTAAATAGTTTAAACTATTAAATATTCTTACATTTTTATGTTTTCGCCAGTTTCGGCGTTTTGGTACATTACCCAGTAGCCTGCGCCGTTTGGGTCGTTTAGGTTGGTGGGTAACCACTGGCAATAGTCCGTCAAAGTTGATGGCGGTGCTGTTTGGCGAGAAGATGCGGGAATTCCGTAGCATAAGTGCGTCACCACTTGCCCGTCGTAGAGTTTACCTAAAATATAATGCTGTCCGTCTTGGCTGTAATTTACCTTTACCCATTCGGTGTTTTCCACCATATCTTCTAATTCTTTATAATGCGGAAATTTTTCAAATAATTCGTCTAGTTGCGGTTGAATAAGCGAATAAAAGTTGCCCGTTTCATTTGGTTGTGGTTCGTCTGGCTGAGTGCTAGGAATTTCGTCCTGCGAGATTTCGTCTTCTTCGTCTTCATCACTTGATAAAGTTTCGGGCTGGCTCATTTCTTTATCTATTAAATCGTCTAATTCATTTTGCGACAAATCTTCAAATAAGTCTGCCACATTACCCGTTGACCCTGCGTTCTGCCCCATTGCCAAACCTTGCACTGCTCCATTTTGAGTGGTGGCAAGCAGTATAGTTATATTTGAATCATTCGGTGCGTTTACAATTTTAAAACTATAATTTTGTGCATCGGTAATCTGTGGATAAATATATTTTTTATCCCCTACTTTTATTGCCATTGTGATAGGCAAAAGCGTTTCGTCTATGTTAAAAACACGTAATGTACCTGTAATATTTACTTCGCCATTTAGAGTAACCAGTCCGCGAATACTTTTGCTACCTAAATTTGATACTTCGGGCAATTGATTTATTATAATACTTCTCGTAACCATAAACTCTCCTTCAATCTATATACATATTATATATTATTTAAGCAAAAGAAAGTTTACTGCTAAACCGCTAAAAATTTAAAATTTTTGCTAATTTTGTTGAATTTTGACAAAAAGAAAAGACAAATCTTTTCTAAATTTGCCTTAACTTATTAAAAAATATTTAAGATATTAAAATTGCAAAGGTATTTTTGAAAAAAATTTATTCAAAATTGCCCTATTTTTAAATCTGTTTTATAACAGACTATTTTATTTTTAGTTGTCTGCTGTTTTTCTTAAAGGCTTTTTGTACAGATTTGACCATTTTTTCGTAATCTTTTAAGTTAGCCCACGTTTTAGAAGGATTTAAAATTTTGTCGTCACTAATTCCGTCGCAATGAGTAGGAATAGACAAACCTAAATATCCGTCCATTTCAAAAGGAACGTTTGCAAAGCCTGTGGTGGTTGCTTCGTCAACGAGCCTACGAGTGTCACTTAGTTTTATACGAGTACCTACGCCATATTTCCCGCCCGTCCAACCAGTGTTCACGAGCCAAACATTGCAACCAGACTCGTGTGCTTTTTTCTCCAGCAAGTTTGCATAAACTTGAAAATCTCTAGGCATAAAGGGAGCACCAAAGCAAGCGCTAAAAGTCCATTCAGGTTCTTGCGTGTCGCCTTCTAACCCCGACATTTTACTTGTAAAGCCGTTTAAAAAGTAGTATTTAATTTGGTCTGAATTTAGTTTTGCAATCGGTGGAAAAACGCCCGTACTGTCGGCGGTAAGGAAGAAAATATTTTTTGGGCTCTCTGCCTTGCCACTAACTATTACATTTTTTAAATTTGTCAAAGGGTATGCCGTACGCATATTCTCTGTAATAGACGAATTGAAGAAATCAGGGTCGCCGTTTTTATCTTGAACGACGTTTTCTAGCAAGGCGCCGTCTCTAATTGCCTGGTAGATATCGGGGTCGTGCTTTGCATCTAATTCAAAAATTTTAGCGTAGCAACCGTCTTCAATATTGAATAGCCCTTTATCATTCCAGCCGTTTTGGTCATCGCCAACAACATACCTACCAGGGTTTGTGGAAAGTGTAGTTTTACCTGTACCGCTTAGACCAAAGAAGATTGCGCTGTTTTTGCCAGATTTATCACTGTTTGCCGAACAATGCATAGTAAGTACGTTTTTGGCTGGCTTTTCATAGTTAAATACTGAAAACATACCTTTCTTTATTTCGCAAACGTAACCTGTGCCGACTACAACTATTATTTTGCGGGTAAAATCAATACCGATAAAAGCGTAACTATTAATGCCGTATTTTTTCTTGTCTAGTCTAAGTTCTGGTGCGGAAAGCACGGTGTATTGCGAATTAAAGTCCGCTATGTTGTGTTTTACCACGTCTCTAAACATTATTTTTACAAACATTGCCTGGCTAGGTAGTTCGGTAAAGACGGTTATATCCATTCGTTCGCTATCGTCCTGTCCTGCCGCACAATCTACGACATAAACGTCTTTTTGTGCTAAATACCCTACAACTTCATTAAAAATTGCATCAAAAACTTGCCTT
Organism: uncultured Clostridia bacterium; assembly: GCA_944384375.1. Taxonomy (GTDB): domain Bacteria; phylum Bacillota; class Clostridia; order Christensenellales; family UBA1242; genus UBA7867. The sequence continues at coordinate 29,370 of CALWTE010000007.1, forward strand.
TTTATAGGGTGGTTGTATCCGCCCCAACTAATATTTTTCTTTGTGTTTTCGTCAACGACAAAAAACCTATCATCTGGCGAACGCGAAGTCCGCTCTCCCGTAAATGTAGCAACCGCCCCCGATTTGGTTAAGTAACTTTTTTCAGTTTTTAAAGTCAAAGCGGTAAGAGTTTGCATATCTAAATTTAATTTTACTTTTTTATCAAATTTTTGTAGTAATTCACTTCTCATTTTTAATTTCTCCTATTTTTTCAGTTAATTTCACAAAATCTTGCGGACTTAGTCTTTCGGCACGAATATCACTAGCAAGATTAATTTCTTGTAGTATTGTTTGCACTTGTTCCCTATTTAAACCTAAATTCTGCGTTAAATTATTTGCCAAAGTTTTCCTACGCATCATAAAGCAGGCTTTTACAACCTTGCTAACTTCTCGTATGTTTTCTACTTTTGGGTCTAATTCAATATTCAGTACTCCGCTATCTACATTTGGTTGTGGAGTAAACAACGTCCTAGGCACATTGCGAGTTTTCTTCACTTTGCCATATAAATTTAATATAACCGTTAGCGCGCCGTAGTCTTTTGTCCCCACACTTGCCGTAATTCTGTCAACTAACTCTTTTTGTAGCATTATGGTTATACTTTTTACTTTTAATTCGCTCTCAATTAGATAAAAAATTATAGGGCTAGAAATATAGTAAGGCAAATTTGCCACAACTCTAAAAGGTTCATTATTGAATTTTTCGGCTATGGTTTTAGCATCAATTTTTAAAATATCGCCAAAAACCAACTCTAAATTTTTTTGTGCCTTAAATTTTTCGGTTAAAAAGTCTATTAAAGTTTTGTCTATCTCTATGCTAATCACTTTCCCTTTGGTAGCAACTGCACAAATTTGCTCCGTTAAAGCCCCCGCGCCCGTGCCGATTTCTAGAACGTTATCATTTTTGCTAACTTTAGCATCACTCACAATTGCCTTTAATAAATTCACGTCAGACAAGAAATTTTGCCCAAACTTCTTCTTAAATTTAAAGTTTTCTAAATTATTTGCCATCAAATTCCCCCATTTTGTCAAAAAATTTATAAGCGTTTTGTGTAGTTTTCACACAAACTTCTTCAAAGTCTATGCCCTTGATTTCGGCTATTTTCCTTGCCACAAACTCGGTATATTCAGGGCGGTTGAGCCTGCCCCTATATGGTTCGGGCGCTAGATATGGCGCATCAGTTTCTATCATTAATTTTTCTAAAGGCACAATTTGCACGGCCTGGCGAATGTCGTTTCTCGGTTTGAAAGTAACTAGTCCTGTAAATGAAATCATTAAATCCTTGTCTAGTAGTTTTTCGGCAGTGCTAACATCACTTTCAAAACAATGCACAACTCCTTTTTGAAACTCGCCCCTATAATCTTTTAACCACGCAAAAAAATCTTCCCACGCATCTCTAACATGGAAAATAATGGGCAAGTTAAATTGCTTTGCTAGTATAATTTGTTGATTTAGGCAATCAAACTGCGCTTGTCTATTGTCCTGTCCGTAATGATAATCTAGCCCGATTTCGCCCATTGCTACAACTTTTTCATACCCTGCATTTTCAAGAAAAAATTTAGTAAATTCGTCATTAAACTCAGTCGCCTTTTCGGGATGAATTCCTAATGCGCAAAAGACCTTTTTATACATTTTTGCTAATTCTAAAGACGAAAGGCTACTATCAAAAGAAAAACTAGGACAAATCACTCGTTGAATCAGTCCGCTATCTAAATTTTGTATAATTTCAGGTAAAACCTCGGCAAGTTTTTCCGAGTTAATATGTGAATGTGTATCTATAAGCATTTTTAACTCCTTAAATTTCTATTATATCAATCTTGTAAATTTTAGTAAAGTTTTTTCATAAAGGAAATTAAATTTTCATAACTATATGCTATGAGAAAAATTTGGTTTTTTATGGTTTTATCTAGCCTGGTTACCTTGCTATTTGTAAACCCCGAAGATTGTATAAATGCCTTAATGACGGCTGGCAGTGATGCGGTAAGCCTAACTATTCGTCTGCTCGGCATTTATGCTGTTTGGCTAGGAATTATTGCGCTCGTAGACGCTAGTGGTTTGTCTAATAAAATTGCGAATTTAATGGAACCAGTCATAGACTGGTTATTTGGCAGAACGGATAGCGAAACAAAAAGATATATAGCAATGAACTTATCGGCAAATATGCTGGGTATGGGCAATGCTTGTACACCCACTGGGCTAAAAGCGATGGCAGGACTGGACAAGCAAAATAATTCAGTAACTGCTTCTATGGCTATGATAATGCTAGTTGTAATTAACGCAACAAGTATTCAACTAATACCTACGACAATTATCGGGCTTAGGCAACAATATGGTTCAACCACAAGTAGCGATATAATTCTGCCCACCTTGATTGCGACAATTATTTCTACTCTGTTAGGAGTGTTACTCGTAAAACTATGCAACAAAATATTTAAAAGGCGTAGCAAAAAATGAACGCAAGTGTATTTGTTACACCGATTTTAATAATTCTGCTACTTATATATTGTGCAAAGAAGAAAATCAATACTTATTCTACGTTTGCTGGTGGCGCAAAGGGTGCAATTCAACTTTGCCTAGATATATTCCCTTTTTTAATCGCTATTTTTGTAGCAATTCAACTCTTTCGTGTCAGCGGACTCACAACAATAACTGCTGACCTATTGTCGCCTATTATGAATGCCATAGGAATCCCACACGAACTGACCGAGTTAATGATAATTCGTCCTTTTAGTGGCAGTGGAAGTTTGGCGGTGTTAGAGCAAATTTTTTCCGATTACGGCCCAGATAGTTATATTTCACGTTGCGCTAGTGTAATTATGGGCAGTAGCGATACCGTTTTTTACGTAGCCACGATTTATTTTAGCCAAACAAAAGCAAAGCGCCTACTTTATGCAATTCCCGTAGCACTGATAGCAAATATTTTTGCAGCCATTATTGCTTGTCAAGTGTGTAAATTCTGCTAAATTGTAAACGGCTTGAAATCTTTAATTTTAAACGTTTGCCCGTGTCCGCTTAAAACCAAAATTTCACCGTCCAAATCATTACAAAAATCTAAACTCTTTCGCAAATCTGCAATACTGCCTGTTGGTAAATCAAATCTCCCCACTCCGCCACCATAAAATAACAAATCACCACAAACGAAAATTGCTTTATTTACTAGTCCACCACTGCAATTTGTATGACCTGGTAAACTTTTATAGCGCAAAATTTCACTCCCTATTTTTATTAAATCGTTTTCATTTAAAAATACAATTTGGTTATCGGGGATTTTAAATTCCTTAGGCATGCTCGCTAAATAGTTAGAAAAATTTATGCGTGGGTTCTGTAAATTATCGTAGCATTGTCTAGATAAATAGAACGTTGCACCCGCTTTTAAATACTCGTCTAAATAGATAATGTGGTCAAAGTGGCAATGCGTCAAAAATACGCCTTTGCATTTTAGTTTTCCAGTACTATGCATAGTACTATGCATTTTGTTTTGCGAATAGTTATTGCCTAAACTACTAGAATTTTCAATATTTTGATTATTTTTATCTACAAAATCAAATTCCCCTACTAAATCTCTAATTTCGTCTAAACTATGGCTACATTCCACTATTAAAAACTCGTTATCACTAACTAAACAATATGAGTTTGACTGCATTGAATTTGAAATAATTTCTTTAATTTCCATATTTTCTTCCCCTAAAATTTTTAGTAAATTTTAACAAAATTTTGTAAAATTTGCAATTAATTTGATAGACTAAAAGGGGCGTTTTGAGTTATAATAATATTTACTAAACGAAAAATTTAAGGAGAAAATATGGAAAGAGATTTGTATACTTTGATGCACCCGCAAAGTGTGGCTATAATCGGGGCAAGTGCCAAACCTGGCAGTGTGGGAAATGAGTTGATTTTGAGAGCAACTGAAGCTAGATTTACGGGTAGACTTTTTGCCGTAAACCCAAAAAATACCGAAATTGAAGGAGTACCCTGCTACCCTAGTATAACTAGTATCGGGGAACACGTTGACGTAGCAATCATTGCCGTACCTGCTAGTGGTGTTTTAAATGTTTTAAAAGAATGCAACTCTGTCGGCACTAAGCACGCAGTTATTATTTCTAGTGGATTTAAAGAAGTGGGCGGAGAAGGTGTAGAAATGGAGCAAGCCATTCGCGACTTTGCCGATGAGAATGGTATGGTAATCGTTGGACCAAACTGTCTAGGCATCATTAATACTGATGAAAAGTATAGTTTAAATGCGTGCTTTGCTCCCCTACAACCTATAAAAGGTACAGTGGGGTTTGCCACTCAGTCTGGCGCGCTAGCAAGCGGTATCATTAATATTTTGCCAAACCTAAAAATAGGCATTGCACAAATGGTTTCGCTAGGCAATCAGTGTCAAATTAATAGTATTGACGTCTTGAAAATGTGGGAAAATGACGAACACGTTGAGCAAATTTTAATGTATTTAGAATCTATCCCAGACGAAGTTGAATTCCGTAAAGTCGCGACAAGAATTTCACAAAAGAAGCCTATTTTAATCATAAAATCTGGGCGTAGTGCTAGGGGCGCAAAAGCAAGTGCATCTCATACTGGGAGCCTTGCGGGAGACGATACCACAGCAAACGGACTATTTGCTAGTTGTGGTGTGATTCGTGAATTATACTTGCGTGATTTATTCAACACGGCGCAAACTTTTTCTAAATGCGTTCTCCCAAAAGGCGATAAATTAGCCATTTTAACTAATGCTGGCGGGCCTGGAATTTTGGCTGCTGACACGGCAAACGACTACTCTATTCCCCTAGCCGAGTTAACTGATGCTACCAAAGAAAAATTGCGTGCAGTCCTTCCACCGCAAGCAAGTCTAAACAACCCAGTTGATATAATTGCTAGTGCATCTGCTGAACAATATAAGGCAAGTGCAGAAATTTTGCTAAATGCAAAAGAAGTAGATATGTTGTTTGCTATTTACCTATATATTACAGGCAAAAACGACTTAAAAATTATGGAAGCACTACAAGAATTAAAAGAAAAATATCCTAAAAAGCCTATTGTTACCGTCCTTATGACTACGCCTTATTTTGATTTGGACTTGCCTAAACTTTTACCAAACTGCAACATTCCTACATTTGATTACATTGTAGATGCTATCCATGGTTTATCTAGGTTGGTAGAAAGAAAGCGCTACTTAGAGAATGCCAACAACAATGTTTATAACTTTGAAGTAAACAAATCACGTGTTGCGGACATTATCAGTAACGCGCGTATTGATGGCATAAATCAATTAACCACCTTGCAAAGTTTGGAAATTTTTAAGGAGTACGGCCTGCCTTTGCCTAAGTTTGGCAATGCGCAAAGTCTTAAAGATGCAAAGGAAATTGCGTCAAATATCGGCTACCCTGTTGTATTAAAAATGTCTAGTAAGACAGTAACTCACAAATCAGATATCGGCGGAGTTATAACAAATATCAAAACGGAAGACGAGTTGGAATTCTGGTGGAACAGGCTGTTAGAAAGGCTAAACAAAGCGGGGCTAAACGACAGTTTAGACGGAATTGTAGTAATGCAACAAATTTCGGGTTCTAATAGAGAGTTAGTCGCTGGAATCGTTAAAAAAGGCGCTACTCACCAAATGATGTTTGGTTTAGGTGGAATCTTTGTAGAAGCATTGCACGAAGTAACTTTCCGCCCTTGCCCATTAACTGATTATGATGCCGAAAGTCTAATAAACGGCACAAAAGCAAAGAATATTTTAGGAGCATTGCGTGGCAATCAAGCGACAGATGTCAAAGTTTTAAAGGAAACTTTGATGCGTCTTAGCCAGTTGGTTACCGACTTTCCTGAAATTTTAGAAATTGACGCTAACCCATTAATGATTGACGAAAAAGGCAAATTATCAGTTGTTGATGCGCGTATAATCATTTAATTTATATTAACTTTAAAAATCACCTAAATTGGTGATTTTATTTTACTTTTTAATAAATTAATTATATAATAAATGTATATAATAGAAAAAGGAGTACTTTAAATGATTGAATTTTATGTTACACTCGCCATTGCTGTTGTGTTATCTATATTGTTCCTTGCTATGTGGCGACCACAGAAATTCTTACTAGACTTTTTCCTAAAAAGTTTTGCAACAATCAGTGTAATTGCATTGTGTGCTGTTACATTATATGAGACAGGCCTAGATGTTACTGGAATACTGTTAATTGTAGGTTTGGTATTTTGTATGTTTGGTGATTTGGGACTTGCTTTGCGTGAGTTTAAACTTCAAGATGGAGACAAAGAAAGCGAAATTATTACTATGGGAGAATTGGCGTTTGGTATTGCGCAAATCTTCTTTATTTTAATGCTTGCCCTACTCAGCGACGCAATCGCTCTATATGGTTTGATTGTAGGTGCGGTATTTGCCGTAGGTATGTTAGTACTAAAGAAGCCTATGAAACTTGACTTTGGCAAGTGTCTAGTACCTAGTTTGATTTACGCTTTCCTACTCGCATCAAACGTAGGTGGTAGTTTGATTTGGATGATTGTAGGTGGTGCTACATTGACTCAAATCTTGCTATTTGCTGGTTTTGCATGCTTTATAATTTCAGACTTAATTTTAAGTAAAATTTACTTTGGTGGCAACAGGCAGGTTTGGGTTCAACAAGTAAATTATGTATTCTACTATGCCGCTATAATTCTACTAGCAATGTCATTTATATCTTTTTAAGGAGTAACAAATGGACAGATATTTTATCGCTTATGCGACGAACATTAAGGCAGACGAATTGACTAAGAGCATTCCCGAAGCCAAAATAATCAGTTATGGTTATGTGAAAAATTACGCCCTGCAATTTGTGGGCTATGACGGGCATGCTATTGCAACCGTTGTCAAAAAGTTTGGGGCAAAATTGCCAGTAGCCATCTGGGATTTCCCTATTGAAATGCGTAATATGTTGACAAACTATGAGCAATTCCCTTACCTGTATGAGAGAAAAAAAGTAACCGCTCACGTTGGCAAATTCAAAATGCGTGGCGAAATTTATGTTACAAAACAAAATTTGCGTTTTGGTACGCCGAGCGAAGAATATTTGCAAACTCTAAAAAAAGCGTATTCGGAAGCAGGCTTTGACCCAAATCTTATTGACGAAGCGCTAAAAAGGCAACCTAAGGAGTAATAATGCGTACAATTTTACCAGATTATAATAACTGCTGTGTTAATTTGATTAATTCGGTAGCAAAATACTATAATTTAGAGACAAAACACGCGACTCTGCCAATAGTTGACAAAGAATTGCAAAAAGATTATAAAAATATCGTGATTCTCCTGCTAGATGGTTTGGGGCAAAATATTTTAGTAAATGAATTCCCTAAAGATAGTTTTTTAAGGCAGAATTTTATACAAGAGTTAAGTGCCGTTTACCCTAGTAGTACAGTCCCTGCTACCGTAAGTATTAAGACTGGTTACACTCCACTAGAACATGCTTGGTGGGGGCATTTTCTCTACTTTAAGGGCTTGGGGCAAACTATAAATGTTTATACAAATAATGATGCTTTTTCGCGTAAAAAAGTTGCGATAGAAGACGTAGCGCACACAGTTATGCCTTATTCTAATATTCTGGATAAAATTTGTGAGCAAAATGAAGATATCAAAGCGTATTGCCTATGCCCTGCCGAAGCGCGGGACAATTTCGGCATATCTCAAATCATTTATAACACTTTTGACGAAATGAGTGAATACATTCAAACGCTAACGAGTCTTCCTGGTAAGCGTGTCATTTATGCATATTACAACAACCTAGACGACACTATGCACAAATACGGCTGGAATTCGCCCGAATCGGAAAAATTGCTAAATGATATTGATTCGCAAGTGGCTGTCCTTTGTCAAAAATGTAGTGATACATTGTTTTTAATAACAGCCGACCACGGACAAACACTCCTAAAAGAATCTCGCGATATCACTAAATACCCTGATTTTTTAAACACGATTTATATGATGCCGACTGGTTGTACTAGATGTGCTAGTTTCTATGTAAAACCTAAACAAGAAAAACAATTTTTGAAACTTGCTAAAAAGTATTTTGGAGATAAATTCGCAATTTACAGTAAGCAAGACGTTTTAAAAAATAACTTGTTAGGTTTTGGGGAACTTCATCCCGAACTAGACAACGTTTTAGGTGATTATTTGCTTTGTGCGACAAGTGATTGCAATATCACCTACTCAACTCTTTATGGCAAACCACGTGCTCAGCCCTTAGGTATCCATGGCGGACTCACTTTGGATGAAATGCGTGTACCACTAATTATGTATGGACGGAAATAAAATGGATACTAAAAAACAAACTACACTAAAAGAAAAATTTGCTCGTTTTGCAGACAAACAAAGTTTATTACAAATGCTAAAATTCTTGTTCTTTTCAATAGGTGCTGGAATAATACAAATACTTTCATTTACTTTAATGAATGAATTGCTGGCTATCCCTTACTGGCCTGCGTATCTCGTTTCGCTACTACTTTCAATAATTTTTAACTTTACATTTAACAGGCATTTTACATTTAAATCTTCAAATAATATCCCTGTTGCGATGACGAAAGTCATAATTTATTATTGTGTGTTTACTCCGCTTTCTACCCTTTGGGGCGATGCTCTCACTAACATCGGCTGGAACGAGTATATAGTATTAGGCGGTACTATGATAATTAATTTTGTAACCGAATTTCTATATCAAAGATTTTTTGTGTTCGCACCAAAATATAATAAGACCCTACCCGAAAATATAACCTTCGTTAGAGATGAAAATTGTGCAAAAAATTTGTCTATACATATTAGCAGTAAATTTAGTTTGTTAAAAAGCAATCAAGATTTTTTAAATCCTAATAAAAACGAAAGTTTAAAAAGTATAAAATTTCATTAAAAATGATATAAAATTTAAAGAGCGTCTCTAAAAGTATTTAACTTTTGGGGCGCTCTTTTTTAGTAAATTATTAAATTAAAATATTAAATATACAAAAACAATCAGTTATGATAAGTATTGTAAAGGGAAACAAAATTCAATTTTATAAGTATTTCTTTAAGATTTTAATTCTTAAACAATGTAAATTCGTTATCTATATATTTTTCAACCAAAACTTTTAGTAAAAATAGTTTACAAAACGTCTTTTTCGGTTAAACGAGTAAATAAAACTTCAAATTTCCCAAAGTTTTTACCGCATTCAACAGCAACAAAATTCCAAACAGGTTTTTCAATACCTAAGTATTTTCTAATTTTTTCTGCACTAAACGGCATAAAAGGTTCCATCAAGTTGCCTAAATTTGCAATAATTTGCACGCAAGTATAAATACAATTGTTAAATTTTTCTTTATCTTCCTTAAATGCTATCCATGGTTGCTGTTCGTCATAGTATTTATTTGCTTCATCTACGAGCCACATTACATGCTCTAACGCTTCTTTAAAGTTATTTTTCAAGATGCAACCTTCTACTTTTAAGTAGGTGCCTTCAATCTTTTCTTTAATTTGCGAATCTAAAACGCCATTTGGCAAAACTCCGTCTAGTCCTTTGTAATTTAAAGTTCTGTTGATAAAATTACCAAATTTATTCACAATTTCGCCATTGTGCATTGCGTGATATTCGGGGAAAGTAAAGTTTGAATCTCTTTTTTCAGGTCCGTTTGCTATACAAAAATAACGCAAACTATCGGCATCAAACTTGTCTAACATATCGAGCATTGGCCAGCCGTTTCCCTTACTTTTGCTAATTTTTTCGCCATTTACATTTAAAAATTCCGAACTAACACAATGTTCAGGCATCAAATATGGTTCTTTTGTAGCCATAAGGAGTGCTGGAAAAATTATAGAATGGAAAACAATATTATCTTTGCCGTGGAACATATAGATTAAATTTTCACGGTTTTCATTTTTATACCACCAGTCTGTCCAGTCTAAGCCGTGTTGCTCAGCATAAAGTTGCGTGGCGGTAATATACCCCCACACCGCTTCTATCCAAACGTAAATTCGTTTATCGTCATAATTAGTTAGCGGAACACGCACACCCCAGTTCAAATCACGAGTAACGGCTCTGTCGTGCAAGCCTTCTTCCAAAAACTTGTAAGTTTCGTTGACTGTGTTTTTTCTCCAGTATTGCTTACTTCTCTCAAAATGCTCTCTTAATGGTTTTTCAAATTTAGATAAAGCAAAATACAAATTTGTATTATCGCGAACTTCTGTTTGACTACCACAAATACGGCACTTACCCTTTAGCAAGTCTTGAGTTTGGAAAACATAATCACAATTACCGCACTGGTCACCTTTACTCACAGCACCACATTTAGGGCAAACGACTTCTACTTCTCTGTCATAAACGAATTTATTACATTTTGGGCAGAAACTAGCAGGCTCAGTTTTTTCATAAATGTAGCCGTTTTCTATTAACTTTAAAATCATTTCTTGCACGTGTTTTTCGTGAAATTCTGTTGCCGTCATTGTATAACAATCGTAACTCATTCCTAAACGCTTAAATACTTCTACATATTGCTTGTGATAGTGCTCCACAATTTCACGCGGAGTTTTATTCTCTCTAATGGCACGTTCTGTAGTCGGTGTGCCGTGACAGTCTGTACCACTAACCATCAATACGTTATTGCCTTTTGCTCTATGAAAACGCGCTGTTACATCTGCTGGCATATACGCCACTATATGGCCTAAATGTATATCACTATTTGCGTATGTCCACGCAACACCTATTAAAACATTCTTATTTTCCATTTTATCACTCCTTCTAATTTATTATATAATAGCACATTATTATAAAAAAATCAAATTTTTAATTTACTTTATATTTTTAAAACAAATAAAACAAGAGTAATATATTTTCCTAAGTTTTAGATAACATTAATAAACTTAGAAGTTTTTTTAAATTAATCCAAATTAATATTATCTAAACTTTACTTTATATAAATTTTATAATATAAAAAGGTACTATGCATTGCATAATACCTATGCATAGTACCTAGATTTTATGGTAAAAATGCTAATTTTTAGCCACTTTTATAAATTTTTCAAACAACTTCTCCCACGTACGTGCAGCATTCTTTAAACTCTTTAATTTCTTTTTATTTCTCTCTATAAAGTCAACCGTCATTTCTGCCATCACCAGTCTATAGTTACTAGGCAATGGTTTTACGTGTTTACATTCTTCCAACTGTTTGATAAACGGTTTTGATGTACGCACGGCAAATTCTTGTCCAAAGATACCTACTAGATAGTTTCCGCAACTTTGGGCAAAGATTTCATAAGGGATTAAGTCTTCCAAAGTCTCAAAACTGCCTATATTACTTGTGTTGATTATTTTTTCTTTTTGGTTGCTATAAACATTAGATTTTAGCACATCTGCAATACTATCCATTTCGCCATTTGCTTCCAAATAGACGCAAGGTAAACTTTTATCTTTAGATAGGATTTGAGCAGTTCCCTCTACCCCACTTTCTGTTGCTGTGATAAATACAGGGGGTGCCATAACTAGTTCGGGAGAAACCATATTATTCTCAATCAAGTATGACTTCATCATATTTAAATAAATGTTGTCTACTTCGCTTAACACAATGACAGGAGTACAATCTTTTAACACAGCATTTGATACTTGCAAATTAACTGCTGTCGTGATAGGAATGAGTGCAGACTTACCAGCGTTGGTCTTAGCATTTAAATCACCAGTTACTACACTATGACCTTTAGAATCTTTATAGACAATTCTAGTTCTATTTAAATGTTCGGCTGGTAACATAAAACTACTATGCGTTGAATAGATAATTTGGTTTGTCTTAGATAACTCGTCAAAGAAATCTACCAAATCTCTCTGCGCCAGCCCGTGCAAAGTTGCTCCACTTTCGTCTAGCAACATAATAGTATTTGTATAGAATAATTGGCTCTCTAATGTGAACACTAAGAAGAATGACAAGAACCATTGCATACCCACGCTTCGTTCGTCTAGTGGTGCTCTTATTCCTTCGGCATCGGTTACAAAAATAGTTAAATTTCCATTATCAAACGCAAATTCAAATTTATATTTGCCTTGATGCCACCATTGATTAAATTCTCTAGATAGACGCTCGCCTGCTTCCTTAAATAACTTTTTGTAGCGTTCTTGCTTAACTAGTAGTTCGTGTAACTGGTCTGCGGTTAGGCGTAATTGAGTTTTGCTAGCCTGCTCTAACACTGGAGCATCGCAAGCCAACATCTCAGGAGTAATCCCTATGTACATAAGCAATAGTTTTACGGTACGGCGCTTAGATTTACTAATTGTATTGACACCTGATTTGTTAAACTTTGCAAGCATTTGTGGCAAGTAAATATTGCTATCAAGATTCCCATAATTGCTATAGTAAATAAAACCTGGCATATTTTTGATTATAAAATCGTCAAGTTTATTGCGAATGCCATCGTCTATTTTTTTAGGGTAATCTACTTTATACTTCCCGCTCAAATATCTAGAAACAGTTACATAATCAAAATTTACAGCACTGCCAAATTTTTTAGCAATCAATTCTTTATCATATGGGCGGAGTTTAAATTCTGCCGTGATAAAAATCGGCATTTCTTCGGCGTCCATAATTTTATCAAAGCAATCAATCGGCAAATCATTATGTGTAATTTTGTTGTCAGAACGGAAAGCAGGTTTTAACTTCCACAAAGCACGTAGTAAGTTACTCTTGCCCGCTTCGTTTACGCCCGCAATAGCAGTTACATTCAAGCATTCAATCCAACCACTATCAATAAAAGACCTAAAATTTTGTACTCTAAATCGTGTTAAAATCATTTTTTATTCTCCATCATTTTTATTTGCTTCTTTACGCATTTTATTTAGCAATTCGCTAGCACCATTTGTTGAGTCAGTGCTTTCGTCATATCTTTTTAGCATTTGCTTAATTTTTGTGTTTGTATCTTCTGTACCCGAACTTTTAAATACATAATCATCACGTTTATCATTCTTTGGCTTGTGATGTAAATAAAGTTTTGGCTTAGGTTTTTGTGCTTTTTGTTTTGCATTATTCTTTTGTTTATAGGCACGCAAATCTTGCAAAATTGGCGGTAACGGTTCGCCCTTTTTCGTTTTAGACTTGCTACCCTTTTCTTTTACAATTTGCTCTTTGTCTAAATTTTCCAAATCAAAAGTTAACTGTTCGGCATCACCTATCTTGAGAGATTTTTGCTTTTTGCTGTTTTCGTCTGCACTGCTTTGTTCTGTTTTTTCGTCTTTTATATTAGACACTTGAATCTTAGAATCATCATTTAGACTATCGCTTTGCGTTTCTGCACTGTTACTTTTAACATCTTGCTCACTATCGCCTTGCGCACTATTTATATTTTTACTTTCTTTATTTTTAATCTTTTTGTTGTTTTCTTTAGCAAAATCTTCTTTGTTATTGTTATGATTTTCCTCTAGCGAATTTCCTTCATTATTGTTATTATTCTCTTTTAATGAATTTTCTTCGTCATTTTTGTCGTTTTCTTCAAGGGAATCTTCAACCTGTTGCCCTTTAATTCGCATAATGCAATAGCAGATTAAAATTGCAATTAGCACTACACAAGGGAAAACTACAAACAACCAAAGTGGCCAATCGGATAATAAAAACAATACAAAACTATAGGTAAACCCTGAATTAGATGTTACCTTACCAAAAATATATTCGCTAGTGGTATTTACACTATTACCTATACCCTGTCGCAACTCAAAAATTATTTCGTCACTCTCTGTATCTATACCAACAATTTCCATAAGCAAATTACTACTTAAAGGTAAGTTGCTGTTTGTATTCAGCACAACAAAATCGCCAATGCTAAATTGATTAGTTTTAGTAATTACTACTCTATCACCTACTACAAATTCGGGACTATTTAAATCGTCGGTAATTTCCATAACGGTTTTATTAAAAACTGTCATTGTAGAACTTTGGCTACTAGAAATAAATTTAGAGCAAACGCAAGAAATACCAAAAACGAAAATAGCCAAAAGAACGCAAATTAAAATAATTTGTGCTACTTGAGTATAATTTAGTTTTGCGTGAGTCGTCACATCATTGTCCGCAGTCATCAAGCGCTCCTAATAACTAGTACTACCTATTTTTTAATATTTTATCACAGTTTTGGCAATTTAGCAATTAAATACAATAAGAAAAAGCACTAAATATTAAGAGCAACTCAAAAAGTGTCTAACTTTTTGAAAGCCTCCATATAGTGCTTTTTAAAATTTATGAAGTTGGAGCAAAATTACCAGATTGTGCTTGTAAATCCATCAATACTAAATACAATCCATAGTAGTTTGCAATACCTGTGTAGTAGTAGTGAGTGTTAGTAGAAGTAGCAGTTTGAGTGTCTCTACGCAAGTAAAAAGTTTTTTCAACTACACTATTAGTAGCATCAACAGAGAATGAAGCAGAAATGTATCTTACACCAGTCGTTACTTCGCTACCATTTTGTAAAGTGTAGTTAAATTGGCTACCATCTTTATTGGTCATTAATTGAGAGTCGTTCCAGTAAAAAGTCACAGCAAATGTTGTTTCGTTTGATAAACTACTAAAAGTTAACGGTGATGATGAATAGTTTGCAGTCATACCTTGACCAGCATAGCCATTAAAAATTGAATCCATTACCGTTGGACTACTAGCATCATTATATGCATTCCAAATTCTATCAAATGCATCTTGATACTTTGTATCGTTATTATAAACCGTCATTTGTGTGTTGTTATACTCAATAACCATATAATCAGGTTTAGTCTCATATCTAGCACCTGCATAAACAGGCATAACTGCCAAAATTATGGTAGTAATAATCAAAATACCGATAATTGGGAATGCGATTAATGCAGTAATTAATGCAGGCTTCGTCATTCTCTTATAATAAGGTATTTTTACGCTAGGTAAAGTGTTTTCAGTTTTAACATTGTTGTTTTCCATAGTCTTTCCCTTTTATTAATTTACAAATTGTTGCTTAAAGTATAATAGCACAAACTATCAAGACAGTCAACTTATTTAGCATCATTTTCTGTTTTTGATGCATCAGTTTGCTTTTTATCGGCAGTTTTAGTAGTGTTAGTTACTTTGTCGCCGTCTTCTTTTTTGCTACTGTCTTTTTTATCTGCAGTTTTATCATTAGCATTATTTTCGTTTTTATTCACGTTTGCTTTTTCTTTATTGGCTTTTGGTTGTTCATTATTACTTTCTTTGTTCTCAGTCTCGCCACTTGCACTACCAAAAGCGGACATAATATTTTGCTCTAAACTTGATTTGATATTATTTTGTTGTGAAAGTTGCTCAGCCTTCTCCTTGTTCTTGCGCTCAAGGGCTTCCTTATCTTTCTTTTTGCGTTCTGCAGCACGTTTATCCATATTAGCAATTACTTCTTCTGCAGTCTTGCCCGCCATCAATTCTTCCACTTCTTCAGCATAAATTGTTTGTTTTGCAAGTAAAACTTTTGCCATTTCGTCTAGAATACTACGTTTACTCCTTAGGGTTTCAATGGCTCTTTGCTCACATTCTTCTATAATAGATTTTATTTCTTCGTCTATCATAGCGGCGGTCGTTTCACTAATGTTAGAACGTTGTTGGAAGTCACGGCCTAAGAATAACTCTTCGTCCTTAGCGTAGCAAACTGGGCCTAACTTCTCGCTCATACCGTACTTAGTAACCATATCGCGAGCCACACTTGTAGCCACTTCTAAGTCGTTACTTGCGCCTGTTGAATAGTAGTTAAATACTAATTTTTCGGCAGCACGACCACCTAATGCGGAGATAATTTCTTCCATTAATTGCTCACGAGTTAGGAATGGGTATTCTTTCTCTGGAATACGAGAAGTCATACCACCCGACATTCCGCCACCTATGCCACGTGGCACAATTGTAACTTCTTGCACTTTGATTTTTGTATTTTTCAGTGCCATATTTAAGATTGCGTGGCCTGCTTCGTGGTAGGCAGTTGATTTGCCGTCTTCTTCGTCGTATTTGTGGTTTTTCTTAGAAAGTCCTAATTGAACCTTAGAAATCCCTTCAAAAACATCAGTTTCCATAATCAAGTTGCGGTTATCTCTAACTGCTAAAATTGCGGCTTCATTCAAGATATTTTCAATATCAGCACCCGTTGCACCTGGCAAACGTCTAGCAATGCCTTCCCAGTCAATGTCATCAGCAAAAGGCTTATTCTTAGCATAAAGTTTTAAGATTTTAATTCTGCCTTCTACATCTGGTCTATTTACCACAATTCTTCTATCAAAACGTCCAGCACGCAATAATGCAGGGTCTAGAACGTCAGGTCTGTTTGTAGCGGCAATTACTACAATTCCCGCACTAGACTCAAAACCGTCCATTTGAACTAGCAACTGATTTAAAGTCTGTTCACGTTCGTCATTAGTGTTGCCTAAACCTGCACCACGTTGACGACCTACTGCGTCAATCTCGTCAATAAAGATTAGACAAGGGGTGTTGCGTTTTGCGGTTTCAAACAAGTCACGTACACGAGCAGCACCAACACCCACATATAATTCCACAAAGTCACTACCAGTGATACTAAAGAATGGCACGCCTGCTTCACCAGCAATTGCCTTTGCTAGTAAAGTCTTACCTGTTCCAGGCGGTCCTACGAGTAAAACGCCCTTAGGAATACGTGCACCCATATCTGTAAATTTACGTGGATTCTTTAAGAACTCAACGATTTCTTGCATTTCTTGTTTTTCTTCTTCGCAACCAGCAACGTCTGAGAAACGAACTTTTAGCCCACTCTCAACTCTTGCCTTGCTACGTCCAAAGTCCATATTTTTGCCAGACATTTTGGAAATCGCTCTATAAGCAAATACACCTAGAGCAATCAGTAATAAAATATAAATCCATGGTAAGATTTGAGAGAATACACTTTCTCGCACTGGCTCACTTGAAATTTGAATACTACCAGCGTGTCCACCATCTTCTACAGGTTTATTATATTGCTCAACTGCTTTTTGAATGTTCTCCACCTGGAATGTGTATGCCACTTGTATATAAAAGTCATATTCGTTAGGGAAATTTTCTAGTTTTTGTGCGGTTTCTTCGTCAGTTTTGCCTACATACACCCCATAAACGGTGGTATTATAAAAATGCACAGCAGCAACTTCGCCCGCTTCTAGCCTTGTGTAAAATTCGTCTTGTGTAATTTCTTTTTCAGAATTAGAGCCACCTGTAAAAGAAATTACTAATACTATAACTAAAAAGATAATTAATAATAAAGAAAAAATAGGAAATCTTTTAGGTCCAGTATTGATAGGTCTATTTTCCATAAATATTAACTCCTACAAAAAAAATTCAAGTATAGGTTATTATATTATAATTCGTATATAATAATACTTGTCAAGTATAACATATTTAAAACAAAAAATAAAGTAAAACAATAAAATTTTTACAATATTTGAAAAATTGAACACTTTAAACAATTTTATTAAAATTTGTTAAAAAAGCAACACTTTATACATTTAAATATACTTTGATTACTTAACTTTAAAAGATTATTGATTTTCTTCTTGCTCGTCGTCGCGTACTGGTTCACTAGAAATAACTATATTTGCCTGATTGTCTAAATTATATTGCTCAACTGCTTTTTGGATTCTTTCTATCTCGTATGTGTAGTTTACTGCTATATAAAAGTCGTATTCTTTAGGGAAATTTGCTAGTTTTTGTGCGGTTTCCTCGTCAGTTTCGCCTACGCACACAACATAAACATTTTCACCGTAAAAATGCACACCAGCAACTTCGCCCGCTTCTAGCCTTGTGTAAAATTCGTCTTGCGTAATCTCTTTTGAATCGGAACAACCTGCAAATGCAAAAATTGTGATGATAAATAAAAGCAAGGCAATTAAAGAAATCAATACTTTTGATTTATTCTTTTTAAAAGTGTCCATATATACTCCTAAAATTAAGTATTTTAGTATTGATTAATAATACCTTATTTTTAAGAAAAAGTAAAGAATTAAGAAAAATGTTTTTTCTTCTACTATATATTTACAATACAAAGTACTATATATAATACAATTAAGAAATAATAAAAAACACTTTTAGTTTTACCTTTAAAGCCAACGCAAAAGTAGTTATTAAAACTAAAATTAAACAAACTTATTTTTAATTAAAAAATCACAACTCCCTAAAATAAAGGAACTTGTGATTTTTATTAAAAAAGTTAGTAAAAATGATAATTTTTTAACTTTTTTACTCTGCTATTCAGTAGAAATTGTTGTGCTGTCAAGTTGAATGTTTACAACTGGCGCAATGCCCATTACACTTCCGTAACTCGCCAACAAAAATGTACCATTCCTAGATTCAACAGATGTCACCGTATTACTACCAGCAGTTGCATTAATTGTACGAATAAAGTAAGAGCCTTCATTTATTGTATTCCTAAATTGTACAATAGTATAATCTGTAGCGGTCTTGGTGCGTTGAGAGTCATGGGCTTCAGTAAAACTACTAATATTAGTGTTAAATCCATAATTTGCATTTGCAATGTCAGAACCTATTAAAGTTACTTTTACAGGGTCCACAAATTCGTCAATAGTGGTGTCTTGAATTATATCTTGTTGTGCTGAAGTAAAAGCAGTGTTATAAAACTCGCCATTTAACCATTCAGACAATCCAGATTCTGCAAAAGTAAATACTGATGAACCTTGTTGGACATCAATAGAATATGTACTAAACAAGTAAGCCACTCCATTTGTATCTACATCAAGTATAATCCACACAATAGGTTCAACTTTAAAGTAATATGTTTCACCTTGAGTTTGTATTGTCCCATCAGAAAATTCAAGTGACCATTGGTTTTCTGATACAACCATTGCATATTTTTCGCCATCAGAACCAGTATAGTAACCGTTTGCATCTGCACTGCCAGAAATAGTTACATTGCTAGCCTTAATAGTAGACGGATAGTAACCAAATTCTATGCTGTCCCCTGCATCAACTACATTATTTGAATTATTGTCAATCACAACATATAGGGGGTCTGTGCCTTCATTTCCGTTTCCACCCGTGTTTATACTTTCGCTGGCTTCAGATTGCAATTCAATTTTAAGTTCAAAATTGTCAACAGTCACACTTTCCACGCCGTCTTTTGCACTAAAAATAATTGTAATAGTTACCATTTTCCCATTACCAGCAGAATTTGGATTAAGGGTAACCGTATCGCCAGAAGTAACGGCGCTCGGTGAAGTAGCATCTATTCCCGCAGAGATTGAAAAAGTATAATCTGCACTTTCACTTGCGTTTTCGTAAGTTAGTTTAACCTTTAATTCTTTATCTGTGTTTTGATTAAAAATGTTAAAAGCAAGTGTGATATCGTCTAAATTTTCATTAAAAGTTAAATCAATATCAGACCACGTGTTTAATTTTTCTGTTGTGGCTGTGTTTTTAGAACTATCAGTACTGAAAACCATTGATTCCATTTTGCCGTCAACAGACTCGCCGTTTAAAAAGGCTTGCGAAATGGATGCTTCGGCATTTTCGCTAGTGAAAGTAACTTGCTTTACTGGCTCTGTTTTGTTAAGTGTCAATACCAAAACAACAGCAACCACAGCCACTACAACTACAGCAATACAAATACCCAAAATGGTCTTGCTCTTTGTTTCCATTATGTAATTTACTCCTTTAAATTTTTTAATTTACACTGGCAAATGGTGGTTTGTTTGCAGTGAAAACTATAAAAAAATTATAAACAAAAATATGCAAAATGTCAAATATTTGTGAAAATTTAAAAAATTTTTAGCAAAATAACACCTATTATAGGTAAAATTCAACATAAAAAATTTAAATAATTACCTTTGTCAAGCAATTTTAAAACGAACAAAAAAATAGCAATGGATTAAATTCGCTACTTTTTGCTGGTTTGAATATTTTTAACCTTGCAAGTGGTTTTTATAGTTAATTATTAAATAATAGTTCTTTAAAGCGGTTTTTAGAATTTAATTATTGTTCTTTAAAATAGCGGGCTTCTAATTCGTTATCGTTGTTTACAAAAACTTGAATAGTGCTATCTTTGTAATCTTCGGTGGTCAATAAATCAAAAGTCTTAATCGCTAGACGCATTTTTGCACTTGTATTTGCAAAAGGTTTGTCTAATTCAATAATAGAATCAAAATGAGTATGAATTGTAAGGGTTGTTTCGGTTAACTCGCAACTTGCCACTATTGCGCGCATATCAGCCAAAGTCCTACTCAACTGCAAAAACGCATTATAAACATTTAAGTAAACGGCATCACCAAAAATATCTAACGTATCAGCAATTTGCGCGTCTGTATTTATAAATGCATCGGTATTTATTAAAATTGCGTTTGTATTAGTACTATTAAATGTGTTTACAATATCTAAAACTTTAAAATATTCGTCAGTTATAGCAAATCTGCCGTTGCTAATAGGTAAAGCGTACACTTCCTGCCTTTGTATAACGTGTAAATTTAAGTTATTAGGCCAAACAACTTCTAAATTTATAACCCTTAAATATGGATATTCTTTCTCTAAATTCTCTGTTATTTTTTCTTTATCTAATATAAACACACTTTTAGACTCTGCACCCGATGTTTTTAGGGCTGTTTCATTAGTTAGGTTTGCCAAAATGCCTGTATGCGTGTTATACCAAATCAAATTCACGTTACGAACACTAAAAATAGTACTTGAAAGTACCACAATTAGCACAATCACTGCTAAAACGGACACAATTACGGCAATTTTAGCGTTTTTACTCATTTGCTCCCCCTATTCTACACGTTTAATACAAGCCCCTAAACTATTCAAAGCCAAATCTAAATTGTTATAACCCCTTTCTATATGGAAAATATCATTTACTGTCGTATAACCATGCGCGTTTAGCCCTGCAAGCACTAAACTTGCCCCGCCCCGTAAATCTTTGGCATATACTTCGGCTCCACTCAAGTATGGCACGCCTTCTACGACAGCCACTCTTTCCTTAACCCTTACATTTGCGCCCATTTTAATTAGTTCGGGCACAAATTTATAACGCGATTCAAACAAGTTCTCTTGTATGACACAACAACCGTTTGAAACCGTTTGCAAAGTTAAGATTTGAGATTGCAAGTCCGTAGGAAAGCCAGGATAGACTTGAGTTTGCACAAAGCCGACACTTTTTAGAGTTTTAGGACTCTTTATATAAATTTTATCACTTTTTACACGCAAATTGCAACCAGAATTATATAATTTGTCTATTAAACTTGCAAAATATTGTGTATTGCAACCACTTACTTCTATTTGCCCGCCTGTAATAGCGGCCGCAATTAGATATGTACCCGCGATTATTCTATCGCCTATAGGGGTGTATTCTGTGCCGTGCAACTTCTCCACACCTTCAATTTCAATAGTACTAGTACCCGCCCCCGAGATTTTAGCACCCATTGAATTAAGAAAATTTGCCAAATCTTGTATTTCGGGCTCGCGTGCCGAATTCATAATTACCACTTTTTGTTTCCCTAACACTGCACAAAGCATAATATTTTCTGTTGCCCCCACGCTAGGAAAATCTAAATGCACTATTCCGCCACACATATCGCTTGCATCACAATTTATTATTCCGTGACTTTCGGTAATCTTTACCCCTATATCTTTTAAGCCTTTTAAGTGAAAGTTTATAGGCCTCAACCCTATATCACACCCGCCAGGATAAGCAACTCGTGCTTTTTTGAATCTGCCTAGCATCGCCCCCATTGTAAAAATAGACGAACGTAATAATTTCGCTATATCTACTGGCACAAAATTAGCGTTTGCATTCTGCCCGTTTATCACGACAGCATCGTCTTGAAAGGTTACCTGCATATTTAATTTTTCTAAAATTTTGCACATATTCTTAATATCTACAAAATTAGGGCAAGAGTGTAGCACGACTTCGTCTTCGCAAAGTATTGTCCCAGCAAGAATTGGCAGATATGCATTTTTTGCGCAATCCACCTTAATTGTCCCGTCTAGTTTATATCCACCGTTTATTATGTATTTACTCAAATTGTTTACTCCTTATGTCTTATATTATATAATATGGAATAAACTCCCCGAAAGTTAAAAATCACCATAATAAAATAAACTATTCGCAAAATCAAAAATTTGTTACACTTTTGCTCTAACGTTTTTAAAAACAAAAAAAGGGTCACTTAATAAATCTTTTAAGTGTACCTTTTTAATTGTTCTATTATAATTAACGAAGAATTGTAAGCAAATCTTCAAGGCTGTTGTATAAATCTTCTTCTTCCTCGTCTAAGTCGTCGCCTTTTGATGCCAAAATGTCTTCAATTTCATTTACTAATTCTTGTCTTTGTTGCAATGCGGTTGAATCGTCATCGCTAAGTGCAGAACTACGCTCACTAATGTTACGCAATCTGTCGCTAAGTTCCTTTTTGCTTAATTTAGTAGGTTTGTTGTAGTGAACGTCTAATTCTATTTTTTGGTCGTACATATGGTCGTTACCGTCTTCGCTTTCCGTCTTTACAGTTAGCAAAGTTTTGCCACCAGCACGCAAAAAGGCTAGTAGCGGTACTAAGTCGCCTTCACCTGCAATTATGCAATAAGCATCAATAAAATGTTTTGTGTGGTATAAATTTACGGCGTCAATTATCATTCTTGTATCTAACTGTGATTTTGCCCTTTTCTTGTAACGCATTGTAGGGGCAGAATCAAAGCCGTATTTTTCTATTACTTCGTCAAACTTCATATGTTTCCTTTCGTTAAAGCCGTAAACCTTACAATAGGCAAGTTTGCCCACCTTTTGAATTTGCTCCAAAATGTTATTAAAAACAGGCAAACTCACTTTTGCGTTGTCAATGTCAATTAATAATGCTATTTGCATAATTAAAACCTCCAAAATTTATTTTAAAGTTATGTCTTTTCTCTTGTAGTAAAAGAGATATTGCTGGCAATAGCCACTATCCAGCCCAAATTGCTCAACAAACCATTGCGCAATCTTTTTGCGGTTAGTTTCCATTCCGCCAAAATCGTTAGTATAAACTTTATTTATCCACGTATCCACAGGAAAAACGTCATACCTATTTAGTCCAAACAACAAGATACAGTCAGCTACCTTTGGCCCTACACCTTTAAGACTAAGTAGAATTTGTCTAGCGTTTTCGGTAGAGTCGGTGTTTCTTAGGTTTTCAAGAATTTTTTCACTCCCCAACCTTTTTATTGTATCCACTAAGTAAGGGGCACGATAGCCACAGCCTAAATCAGTAAAATCTTGCTCTGTTGCTTGTGATAATTGCTCTAGTGTAGGAAAAGCAAATCCCCAGTCAGTTTTTGAGCCGAAACGCTCGCAAATGCCTGTTACACTTTTGCGAATTCTCGGGATATTATTGTTTGCGGAAATAATAAAGTTTATTATTACTTCTACCAAAGGTTGCCTCAGCAGACGGACACCTTTGCCATAATCTAAGGCGGGACGCAACATCTCAAACTTACCCAACCTTTCTAAAATGATATCATAATTTGTTAAAAAATCAAAATAATTTACAAAGAATTTAGGATTAGATGTCAAAATTTTATAGTGATTGTCCCCGATTTTGGTAATTTCAGCCCTATTTTCACCCGTTTCAACCCACCAGTCGCCATTTTCTAGTAGTCCAAAGCGAAACAACTGCCCGCTAGTCAAGATGCTTTCTGGCTCAAAAGTGCTGGCGTCAAAAACTTCTATATTATCATTATTTACGACATATTTCATAGTTTTTTTATTATAATCAATTTTGCAAATAAAAGCAATTGTTTAAAAGAAAAAACACAAGAACTTGTATCTATGCATTTTAGGAAATGTTTTCTTGCATCTCTCTTTTTAATTATTCGTCCGTTTTAACCCTACAGACTATTTAAATAGATTTTTTAAATTAAACAAAAAAGTCTTTGGTTTGTTTTCAAAGACTTTTTTAGTAAAAAACAATTACGGTTGCTTTTTCATATGCTCTAGTACGACCGTTTTCAAAAATTCTAGTAATCTAGGCGAATTTGCAACAATTGCCATTTTGCCGTCATTATCAAAAACATATAGCCCTGAATTTCTGCTCGCGCAAAGTCCAGGTAATAAATCCCACGGATGATTGCACATATAAATATATCCGTCTAACATTCCGCTAGAAACCATTGCAAAACCTACACAAGTAGAGCCTACGAGCCGTACTCCTTGCACTCGTCTGTCCAAAAACTCCGCCACTCTCCACCTAAGATTCTGCGGACCGTCTACAAAAATAAGGCTGTGGTCTAGATTCTTTGGTTCTAATAGCATTTGCTTGCCGTTTGTGTATGTTCCGTAACCTTTTGCGGACATCACTTTTACCTTTATTTCGGGACAATAAAGCACGCTAGCGACCGCTTCGCCGTCTTCTAAATATGCCATTTGAATTCCCCAAAGAGGCAGTCCGTGCGAAAAATTCTTTGTACCGTCTACTGGGTCTATTACAAAACAAGTCTTTGGCAGACAATTATTCGCGCAAGATTCTTCGCTAATAATAGGAATTTTGGGCATTAATTTTTTCGCCAGTTTCAAAATAGAGCGCTCTATTTCTAAGTCTACATTAGTTACAATATCAAATTCGCCTTTGTCAATTAGACGCAAAGTTTTCGTTTGCTTCACGATTTTTGCACCCATTGTAACGGCTTTTTGCATAAAATTTACGTATTTTGAATATTTACCAAACTTCATTCTCTCTTTCCCTATTTTTTGATAAATTAATTATACTTAATCAATTCACTTTTTGCAAACAAAACTAAGAACAAAAATAAAAAAAGGCTAGTAAATTTTAGCCTTTTAAAATATTATTTAGCAATAACGGAAACAACTTTCTTGTTGTCTTTTGAACGTGTGAATTTAACTACGCCTTCTGCTAATGCGTAAAGTGTGTAATCTCTACCGCAACCAACATTTAGTCCTGCGTGGAATTGTGTGCCACGTTGGCGGACTAAGATTTCGCCTGCTTTAACAGGGGTTGAGTCGCTACGTTTAATACCCAAACGCTTTGATTCACTGTCACGTCCGTTTTTACTACTACCTTGTCCTTTCTTGTGGGCAAACAGTTGTATATTAATAAACATCTTTAACCTCCAAATTAATAAAATCGCTGTACTCGCTATACAAATCGCCTATTCCGCACATCATAGTTGCAAAAATTATTTGCACATCGTGTGCCGTACTTTCGGGCAGATTTTGCGGTACTACAATTTCCAAATAAGCGCTTTTATCGTCTCGCTTGATTTCCACATTAGCGCAAGCCACAGTAAGCATTCCCAAAGCTGCCGTCTGCACAATGCTAGATAGCGCTGCGCAAACGATGTCTTCGCCACTTTCACCAAAGCCCGTATGCCCTGAGCAAATCACGCGAGTGTAATCTTCGCCTTTTTTGAAAACTGTGATATCTGTCATTTTAACTCCTTAAAACAAACAGTTTTTATTTCTTAATAGAAACAATTTTAATTTTGCTGTATGGTTGGCGGTGTCCTTGAGCGCGGTGGTGTCCGTTCATTTTCTTGTAGATTGCTAATTGCACTTTAGGACCTTTGCCGTTTTCCAAAACTTCGGCAGTAACGCTTGCTCCGTTGATTGTTGGGTTACCAAAAACACCACCCTTGTCTTCGCCAAGCATTAAAACATCAAAAGTAACTTTGTCGCCAACTTGTGCCTCAAGACGTTCAACTTTTAAAACATCGTTTTCTTGTACTTTGTACTGTTTGCCACCAGTCTTAATAATTGCGTACATATTTTTCCCTCCTCAATCCAATCTCGCTAAAGTCCAGGCAGAATGATTTTTAAATGTTGCTAAAATTGATTTAATTTAGCCTGCTAATTCTCTAAAAATTAAATCTACTAAAAAACTGTAAATTAACTAACAAGTTTCAAGCAAAATTTACTCTAAATGATTTTAGCATTTAAAATTTTCAAATCATTCATTTAAAAAAGCCCGTTTTAAGCGGATACTTTTGTTATGATACCATAATTTTAGAATAATGTCAAGACAAAAATCAAACTTGCGTAGTGGAAAACTCAAACGAGTGCAAAGAAAAAATTAATTGCAACAAAATTTTTTAAAAAAGAAACTTGAGGAAAGGGAAAAAACAGTTAATTAGTTATTGTATATTAAGTGTTAAGTGTAATGATTTTTAATAATGCAATGATTTTTAACTATAAACTAAAAAAGAGCAAACGCTCTTTTTTAGTTGTTTGGTGGTTTACCCAAATTGTTATTTTGTTTAAAATAAAATTTATATTTTCATTTTTAACTATTGTTTGTGTCGTCGTTTATATTGCCGTTGTTTATTGGTTCAAATTGGGCAACGATTGTTTTGCCGGCTAAGTTTGTTGT